>CAIWDQ010000195.1 GCA_903911455.1 uncultured bacterium | reverse complement strand
TTATTTTATAAATTTAATTTTTAATTAAAATGAAAAGACCTAATAGCCTAATAGTCTATAAGTCTAAACGCCTTCCTTATTATTTTTTAACAGGCATTAAAATAATCCCTACATTGCCTGTGTTGCAGGCAGGAGTATAATCATCAACTTTGTAAGAACCTTGCTTAACAATAGAGAAAGCACCAAACAAAGCAAGAGGCTGCCCCATCTCATCAGTGTAAACAAAAGGCCTCTCCAGATTAGCAAGTTCCATAACTCTACCATCTTTCATCATTAACTGCCTTAAAGAAACCAAAGGATTCTTGGCAACTTCCCAATCGGTACCGTTCTTAGAAGTTATCAAAGCCAGTCCGCCAAACTGAGAGATAATTGTACCTTTATTAGAGAAGTATTTAACTGCGGCGTAGAACCTTTCCCTCTTATAGTCGTACCACAAACAAGGGTCTTCGCATGCCATATCCGGGTCGGTGAAGACTTTAGAAATAACTGTAAATCCTTTATCAGGATAATCGGAACGAGCCATCCACATAGTCATGTGCCCCAGCTCACTAATCCTTGATTTAAAAATCATATAATACTTACCATCCGGACCTTTAGTTACCGAAGGATTATTGGTAATCTCTATCCTCGTAACTCCATCAGGACTCATAATAGGGTTCTTTGAAGTCTTAAAATTGCCCTTTAAAAAGTCTTCGGGAGAATCGGCAACAGCAACACCAATATGCTGTGTACAATTATACCTGAACCATTGCAGTTGAGTGCGGTTATAGTCTTTCTTAAAGGTGAGATTTGGATTAAAAGAATTAGAAACATAATACAAATAGTACTTACCCTTAAAACATCTAATCTGAGGATTCGTCATCATAAACCTGTCCCATCTTCCTGCTTCACCTGTTCCCTTTAAAATGACACCTTTATAAGTAAAAGGGCCTGTTAAACTATCAGCAACAGCATAGGCAATCTCCGAATACTTTTGCCAACCACTAAAACCATCAAAGATATAGTTAAGAGAGTCATCGTCAAGCTTCTTTTTACCATGAGGCCACTGACTAAAGAAAAAGTGATACTTGCCATCAGTTCCTTTCACAACACTATTGCACCAGATATAATGTGAATTGGAAAGCATCATATTATTAGTGTCAACACGGCTTAACATAGCATTCATGTTAAGATCGTCCTGCGCCGATACTTTAGTAATACTACAAATTAGAACAACAATTAAGGTATAAAAGTAAAGATTCTTCTTAGTCATTATATTAAAATTAGTCTAGTCTTTTTTAATCTTCATCTTTCTGGTAATGGTTTTATCACCAGCCTTAACTGTAATAGTATAAGTGGCATCAGGTAAGTGAGTGAGATCAAAAGGAAGCATCCCACTCTTAAAATTCTTAGTCTTTAATTCAAAAACAATAGCCTTGTCGGGATTAATAATGGCAATCTCAATGTCCTTAACATCGTTCATAAAGATGTCCATTTTAAAGATACCCGGATTCCTAATAGGGAAAATATTAACGATAGGCGTAACATCTTCGTAAGCCAGAGAAGCACCTGCCTGCACCCTGAACTGGTGAATGATATCATTACCAAAATCAGAATTGAAGGCTTTGATAAGTTTACCTTTGCCATCAGCCAAACGAACATAACCATAACCACCCTCAGGATTGGCCCAGAAATCAAGACCATCACCACCTGCATCTTCTACTTTTAAGGTATAACAACCCTGTTTAAGTCGGAAAGTATCAGCATAGAAAGTATTTATCTTAAGATTATTCACTTTGCGTGAATAAAGGGTATCACCATTAGCATTGGCAAGGAAATAAGAAGTCTGAACAGTATCATTATTAGTTCTTAAATAAAGCACCAAAGTAGTATCGTAAACGGGAACAGTTTTGTAAACAGAAGAGAGTTTATTATCTTTAGGATAAGCATCATCCTTACCGTTTACTTTAACAGCTTCTACAGTGTATGTTCCTGTTTTACTTAAAGCAGGCAACTCTCCTTTTAAAACAATAGTAGTTTGCTTGCCTGTTTCTAGATTTCCATTCCATAAATAAACTTTCATAGCTTCTTCATGTATTCCATGTTTAAATTTAATAGAAGTAACAATATTCTTACCTTTATTTGTAACCTTAACAACAGGATTGTAGCAGATAGGATTGATGCGATTCCAGAAATCAGCAGTAGAAGGCGACATAATTTCATCAATAACCACATCGTTTTCCAAAGAATTATCTTTATAAAAAATAAGATAAGCATTAATAACATAGTCGGCTGTAGAATTGGTAGGATTTCTATACTCCTGCATCTCTAATTTAAGAGTATGCTCCTCACCAGCCTTAACATTAAAATCATATTGATCGGGCACAACCATAGAACCAGGGCACCAACCAGCACGATTATAAATCCATGTACCTGCTTGTGGATACAAAGGATTATCTCCACATGATTTCCATATCTTTTTCTCATCTTTAAGATTATTATCTAAGAAAATCTTACGGGTTTTAGCACAAAACTCTGCACAATCTTCAGTATGATCCATCCCATGACCGGTTTGCAATATCCTTAAGCGAGCAACATTAGCATTAGTAGGAACCTTAAACTTGATAGGCAAAAGGTGTTCGTTAATACTCATAACAGTATCCCCGAAAGGGAAATTACCTTCCCAAAGCTTTTGAACAGAAAGAGCTTCCATGGCAGGAGTGCCTTCAATAACAGCGAAATCAAGAGTAATTAACCAACCTCTGTCCTTATTACTTTCGTAGCCACTATGATTAAATTCAATCTCAACAGAATCTCTTAAAAGTGAAGAGAAATCAGTAACATCCACATCCCAGCTAAAACTCCAGTCGGCAGGAAAACGATAACCATAAGGAGAAATAGTACGTGCAATCTCTATATCTTTACTATCCTTATTTACTCCACCCTGACGACGAAGATAAATATGATCAACATAATCCCACTCACCACAATGCAAACTATCAGGACACTGCAAGGTAGCAGTTAATATCACCTTACGATACCTAATATCGCTCTTAGGAAACACACACCACTTAGTAAAGGTGTCATAACCTTTGGCAGGATTCGTCTTAACTAATACCTTTTTATGAGAAACCACATGAATAGTATCTTTATTAGAAGCTTTTGTAAGAAAAGGGTATGAGAAAAGCATCATTATTATAATGATAACTAAAGTTGACTTATGAATTTTAATCATGATCTGAAAATATTATTTATTATGAATCGGCAAAAGTAAATATATTTAAACTAAAAGTAAACTAAAATGCAATATGCTTGAATATTTTTAATAAGTTTGCAGAAAATAATTCAACATGACAAATATAGACGCACAAAAGAAAAAAGATTATCTATTATCAATTACACTAATCGGTGTTTTGTTCTTCCTTTTTGGTTTTGTAACCTGGTTGAACGGAGCATTAATACAGTTTTTAAAAACAGCTTGCGAATTATCTGATATCTCAGCCTACTTCGTAACCTTCGCTTTTTATATTTCTTATTTCGTAATGGCAATACCATCCTCAAAAATATTGGAACGCTTCGGCTTTCGCAATGGAATGACAATAGGATTAGCCGTTATGGCATTAGGTGCTTTGATTTTTGTGCCTGCAGCAATGTCACGTTCTTATTTAATATTCTTAATTGGATTATTTGTTTTAGGAACAGGATTAGCCTTGTTGCAAACAGCAGTTAATCCTTATGTAACCATCTTAGGGCCTATCCAAAGTGCAGCTAAACGAATAAGTATTATGGGAATCTGTAATAAAGTTGCGGGAGTCCTTGCCCCAATCTTATTAGCAACAATCCTTTTGAAAGACGCCGAACAAATTAAAGCAAAATTAGCTACACTTACTGATCTTAGTCAACGCTCTACACTACTTGATGAATTAGCTCATCGTATGATTGTTCCTTATCTTATTTTAACAGCCTTATTAGTTGTGTTAGCATTGATGATTCGCATGGCACATTTGCCCGAAATAAATCCTGAAAAGGAAGAGAATAATGAAACCGATACAAAGCAAAATAGCATCTTTAACTATCCTAATTTAATATTAGGTGTTGTGGCATTGTTTTTCTATGTAGGAGTTGAGGTTATTGCGGGCGATACTATCATCCGTTATGGAGATTCATTAGGAATTGCTCTTAGTTCGGCAAAATATTTTACATCTTTAGTATTAATATTTATGGTTATCGGCTACTTCTTTGGTGTGGCTTTGATACCTAAAGTTATTTCGCAAAAGAATGCACTTGCAATATGTGCTTCATTAGGAATTATATTAACTTTGTTTGCGATATTTGTTCCATCAAACCTAAGAATTGACATACCTTTTATTGATTTGTTAACTTTCCAATCTATTACACTTACAATTCCATATACAGTAATGTTTATTGCAATGCTTGGCCTTGCCAATTCATTAGTATGGCCTGCTATTTGGCCATTAGCATTAGATGGTGTTGGAAAATATACAAAGTTAGGATCAGCACTTTTGATAATGGCAATTGCAGGTGGTGCCACATTACCATTAGTGTATGCATGGTTATCAAAAGTATTACACAGTACGCAACAAGGTTATTGGGTAGCTATTCCATGTTATCTTATCATTTTATATTATGCTATAAGTGGGCATAAGGCGAAAAGGAATGCTTAAAATGTATTTGAACTGCCTTTAGTTTTAATTAATTTGTAATAATATTTATCTTTATGAAAAGAAAATTTCCACACACCTATGTTATTGTTTTCTTCATCATATTTGTTGCTGCGATTACAACATGGATAGTCCCTGCAGGTGTATTTGAAAGGAAGACAATTGAAACTAATGGAAACAAGCGTGAGATTATTCAAACGGGTTCTTACCATAGTGTTGACCAGCATCCACAAACATGGCAGGTATTCTCTTCTTTTTATAAAGGCTTTGTAAGATCTCCCAAGATAATTGTATTTATATTAATTCTTGGTGGGGCGTTTTGGATTCTAAACGAGAGCAAAGCAATTGATGCTGGAGTATATGCTTTTTTATTAAGAAGCAAAAAACTGGAACGCTACACCCTGTTCAGGATGCTCGGTGTAAATAATATAATTATCTCTTTAGTGATGCTAATGTTTAGTTTATTTGGAGCCATCTTTGGCATGAGTGAAGAAACAATTGCTTTTGTAATCATCTTTGTTCCGCTAGCAATATCTATGGGCTACGATTCAATAGTAGGGGTGTGCATGTGTTTTATAGGTGCAGGTATTGGTTTTGCAGGATGTTTATTAAATCCATTTACCTTAGGAATTGCGCAAGAGATAGCCGGTTTGCAATTGTTCTCAGGGATTGAATATAGATTTGTAATTTGGATAGTTGTTAACATTGTTGGGATTGGATTTGTGTTAAGATATGCTGCTAAAGTAAAGAAAGATCCTAAGAAATCTGTAGTATACGAAGAAGATGCTTATTGGCGAGCACATACTGAGAAATCAGATGTTGAATTAAGACTAGCTTCTTTATCTTCAACATGGGTGGCTTATGGAATAGTTTCCATTACAAGTATAATATATGCAATTATATTACCTATGGCTACTATTAAATTTGGACAAGCCTCTGTTGTATTGCCTTTACTCCCATTATTAAGTGTTTTATTTATAATATTTGGATTTATTACTGCACGTAAATCAATGCAATATTTTGTGCTTAATATTTTATTGTTTACAATAGCTTATTTAATGGTAGGCGTGATGGGTTTTGACTGGTCGTTGATGGAGATCGCAGCATTGTTCTTTACTATGGCTTTAGTTTCGGGTATTGCAATGGGAAAAGGACCTAATGATATTGTAAAGTTATTTGTTGCCGGAGCTAAAGATATACTTTCAGCAGCATTGGTAGTTGGTTTGGCTGGTGGCATTATAGTTATTTTAGAAGATGGAAAAGTAATTGACACTATCCTTTATGGTATTTCTAATTCTATGAAAGGGTTTGGTAATATTACAACGCTTTCGCTGATGTACTTCTTCCAGTCAGGGCTTAATATGATCATCACTTCCGGAACTGCAAAAGCTGCTTTGATTATGCCTATATTAAGAGATATATCTGAGATGATTGGTCTATCAAAGCAGGCTACTGTAACTGCATTCCATATCGGAGATGGCTTTACTAACCTTATAACTCCAACATCAGGCGTTTTAATAGGAGTGCTAGAGATTGCCCGCATACCTTTTAGTAAATGGTTCAAATGGGCGTGGAAACTAATCTTAATTCTTAGCATTGTTGGTTTACTATTGCTAATCCCAACAGTAACCATGCACCTTAACGGATATTAATTTATTTAATCATTAAACAAAACAATAATTATGAAAAAAACAATATGTATAATAGTTGTAATAATCTTATCTCAGATTCTTATTTCAAGTACTCTTATAAAGAATCCTGTAAAAAAAAGATGGCCTGTTAAAACACTTTCTGATAAAGATACTATTCTTGTTGATTTTAAAAATATAGTTAAAAGTAGTGTTCACGAGCAAGTAAGTTTAAAAAGACCTGAAGGGAAAATTAACTCAAGACTTACTTCCGAAACAACTGTTTATTCACTTGATTGTTACATTATAGGTTTTGTAAAAGAACTTGACAGAGATATTCATGTTGTTATCAAAGATTCAAAAACGGAGGAAACTATGGTTGTTGAAATCCCTATTTATATTGACGACAATATTAAGAATACAAGCAGGTATTTACAATTCAAAAAACTTAGAGAATGGTTTGTGAGCAACATTGGTGAACCTCATACAATATTTAAGAAACTAAAGAAACCAATATTAGTTACATTATCCGGAGTAGGTTTCTGGGATACTGTACATGGACAGAAAGGTATGGCTGCTAATGGAAGAGAAATTCATCCTGTATTGACAATGGATCTTAAAAAATAGATTTTTAATTACAATAAAATTAGTGTCTTTTAGATTAATATTAATAAAATGGAATTAAAACATAACGTAGTAGGCTGGTTTGAGATACCGGTTAATGATATGGACAGAGCTATTGCTTTTTACGAAAGTTTATTTGATTTTAAATTAAACAGAATGCAAATGGGCACACAAGATATGGCCATGTTTCCTGCTTTAGCTGATGCTGCTGGCACTGGTGGGGCTTTAATTTATGATCCCGAAAACTATAAACCTTCTTCTGATGGCATTCAGATTTATTTTACTACTGCTTCAGGCGATCTTACTAAGGATCTGAAAAGAGTAGAAGCTGCCGGTGGTAAAACTATCCTGCCAAAGACTTTAATTACAGAAGATATTGGTTACTTTGCTATCTTTATAGATACAGAAGGCAATAAAATAAACCTTCATTCACGTAAATAAACTAATTATTATATGATACATTTAAGCATTGATTATTCTAAAGTAAAACAATTTATATCTGAAGATGAGATTAATTCTTTTCAAAAAGATTTAACCAAAGGACATCAACAACTAATTGATAAAACTGGAAAAGGTAACGATTTCGTAGGCTGGGTTAATTTACCTTCTGAAATTGATGAAGAACTTATTGCCGGTATTCAAGCTAATGCTAAAGCCATTAAAGATATCGCCGATATATATGTAGTGATTGGAATTGGTGGTTCGTATCTTGGTGCAAGAGCTATTATAGAGGCTTTGAATCATAACTTTGCTGCTTTGAAAGATGATAATAAATATCCTTTCATTGTGTATGCCGGTCAGAATATTAGTGAAGATTATATGGCAGAGTTGCTGGATATTCTTGACAAAAAAGACTATGCATTGACTGTTATTTCCAAATCTGGAACTACTACTGAACCTGCTGTTGCTTTTAGGATTCTTAAAAATCATTTAGAACAGAAATATGGTAAAGAAAATGCTTGCAAACGTATCATTGCAGTTACTGATAAAGAAAAAGGTGCTTTAAAGAAGCTTTCTAATGACGAAGGTTATCAAACATATGTTGTTCCTGACGATGTTGGAGGCAGATATTCAGTTTTAACTCCTGTTGGTTTGTTGCCCATTGCCGTTGCTGGTTTTGATATTCGCAAACTTATTGAAGGCGCTGTAAATATGCAGAAGCATATTATGAATTCATCTTACATAAATGAAAATCCTGCTTGTTTGTATGCTGCTTTGCGCAATGCTCTTTATGTTAAAGGGAAGACTATTGAAATTATGGTTAATTATCAACCTAATCTTTTATATATTACGGAGTGGTGGAAGCAATTGTATGGCGAAAGCGAAGGCAAAGAGCACAAAGGTATCTTTCCTGCAGGTGTTAGCTTTACTACTGATCTTCATTCTATGGGGCAATATATACAAGATGGTTTGAGGAATATATTTGAAACAGTTTTAAGTGTTGATAAACCTCATAGAAACATTGAAGTTCCTTATGATAAAGAAGATTTGGATGGTTTAAATTTTATTGCAGGCAAAAGAATACATGAAGTCAATAAGATGGCAGAGCTTGGGACTATGATTGCACATGTTGACGGAGGTGTTCCTAATATTAAGATTACCTTGCCGGAGATCAATGAATATAATCTTGGTGAGTTGATTTATTTTTATGAGTTTGCTTGTGGATTAAGTGGCTATTTACTGGATGTTAATCCATTTGATCAGCCGGGAGTTGAGGCTTATAAAAGAAATATGTTTGCTCTTTTAGGCAAGCCGGGCTTTGAAAAGGAAACTGAAGCTATTAAAAAAAGCTTGTAATAATCTTAATAAACATGATCGTCATTGCGAACACCTGACCGTCATTGCAAATACCTGACCATCATTGCGAGGAGGTACGACGAAGCAATCTCATAAATTCCCCCTTACAAGCCTGCCTGCCGATAGGTAGGGGGGATAGGGGGATGTTTTTTTCTTTTTGATGATTCTTATATTTATAACCGAATGCAAGGTTTAAATATAAATGAGAAGAAACTTAAAGTTAATATCTAACTAAAGTTAATTTCATTTTTGTTAGTAAACCCAGCTAAAAGCAAGATGCTATTATTAGATGTAATCATTTTAATCTTACTATATTTAGATTTCTTTATTTTTAATTATTTTTTTAATCAATCCATTTTGTATTTTAAAATATATTATCTTTGCTGTATATAAAACATATTTTTTTATTGTCAGTTAATCATATTATAATTAACTGAATTCTAATTAAAATAATCTATGAAAATGAATAAATATCTTAATAAACAACTGTTAATAATACTTGGAATTACAACCTGTATCTATTTTCCAATATTAATTAATCAATTCACTTATTATAGTGATGATGTTTATGTTCTTAATAATGTCATTATTCAAAATCTATCTTGGCATAATATTAAATATATCTTCAGCTCTTTTTTTGATGGGCACTACCACCCTTTAACATTATTATCTCTTGGATTTACATATAATTTATCCGGAGTATCCCCTTTTCTATATCAATTTACTAATCTTATTTTTCATTTATTAAGTACTTTGCTAGTATATATTTTAATTGAAAAACTATTTAAAAATAGACAACTATCACTTATTGTAGCATTATTATTTGGAATACATCCAATACATGTAGA
>CAIWDQ010000194.1 GCA_903911455.1 uncultured bacterium | reverse complement strand
CTGTAACAGGTAACCTCTTATCAAGGACAAATAATAAAGCTGGACTTACCGAGACTTTTAATTATGACAATCTTGACAGACTTGACAACATATATAAGGGATCTACAATGACTCTTGATATGGCATATAACAGCGAGGAAGGAGGCATTATAACCAAGTCCGATGTTGGTACCCTAAACTATGACTTTTCAGCAAAGCCATATGAATTGAGTTCTGTCGTTTCATCGACAGGAGTGATACCAGCTGTTCTTGATTCCCTAACCTACACTTCATTTGGAAGTGTAAGCACAATCTCAGAAGGAATTTCTTACGCCACCTTTAATTACAACGCTTTCGATGAAAGGTCGAAGATGGAAATAAAGCAAAGTGGCAGTACAATTCTGACACGCTGGTATTCCACAGACAGTTATATCAAGGAAACTTCAGGAAGCGTTACGAAGGAATACACATTTATAGGAGGAAGTGTTTACTCAGCGCCGGCTGTTGCTATAACCCAGAGTGGAACCACAACTTACTATTATCTCCTCAGGGACCATCTTGGAAGCATAACACATGTTGTCAATGCATCTACCAACACTGTAGCGTATGAATATAGTTACGATGCCTGGGGAAGGTTGCGGAATCCTTCAACCTGGGCATACTATGCAGCTGGTTCAGAGCCTGCACTCTTTATTGCGGGAAGGGGATATACTGGCCATGAACATCTCCCGTGGTTCAGTCTCATCAATATGAACGGCAGGTTATACGACGCTACGGTTGGGCAGTTCCTTAATCCTGATAACTACAATCAGGATGCCGGTAGTACTCTGAACTTTAACAGGTTTGCTTATTGCCTGAATAACCCGCTGAAATACGCCGATCCTTCAGGTATGTTAGCAAAAGCCAGGGATGAATCTGATGCAGCTTTCGATGCATACTTCTACTGGCTATGCGATGAAAGTATGAGTGCTGGAAATATGGTTGGAGGTGGAGGTGGTGGTGGATATACTGGAGGTCACCATTTTGGGACAATGGGTAGTGGTTATTACGATGTAGGTTTTTACACAATTGATGATTTGTTGGGAAGTTTGTGGTCAGCCACTCCTAGTAATCAATATTTTACATTCTCAAATGTTGATGGCGACTGGTATCATACGAGCACTTCATTTATTTATAATCATCTTAATTTTGGCTCGTATACTCAATGTGCAGGGGCTGTGACAGCGGTTTGGGGTCCTGGTGGCAATAGTTTAGGTGAAACTGTAAGTAATTTTCTTGGCATTAAAGGCCTGACAACTAATGACTTTTATTGGTATTCTAAGACAGATGGTTATGGCTCGGGAGGTCTTAAGATAGACTTAAGTTATACGTCTAATGATGCTAAAACTGGCTACAGTTGGATTCAGATGTATTCCGACAATGGGGGACCTTGGACTTTTGATAATAGAACTTCCGATGGACAATACTCAGGTTCAATTGCATATTACTCACCTCAAGAATTAGCTAAAAAAATAAATGGTAACACAATATCATTTTATGATGCACCTAGAAGCCCAGCTAATAATGATAGCTGTAGATTTGTTTTATCTTTATATAATGGAAATGACCGTGTCTTTTCTATATGCTATGGATATAATAATGTCAATGGTGTTACTTCTCCTTATTATCCTAAAGCCTATTTTCCATAACATTTTAAAACTATTAATATGAGTAGATTACTTTTTATACTTGGTATCATTTTTTTATTTAATCAATGTGATAATATGACAAAAGTAAAAGAACCTAATATTAAAATCCAAGTTAGAATTATTGATAAAGTGGATATTGATAAATTTAAAGACCTTGGATGCCTATTTTATTCAGCTAAAATAGAGTTATTAAACAATACTGATACATTAATCAAATTTTGGTCAATGACTTGTTCTTGGCAAGATAATTGGATTTCTACATCTGATTCATTGCGTTTGTTTAATGAGGGATGTACTAGAAACTTTCCTAAACTTTTACAATTTAAGCCAAGAGAAAAAATGGTTTATAATAGTATAATTTGTGTAAAACAACCTTTAAATAGCATAAAAGAGAAAAATGTTAAGTTTGGTTTTGTGCTAATTAACGAGCATGAAATTTCAAAAGACTCTGAATTTGATAAAGTTTTATCTATGAAGATTAAAGAGCTAAAGGATATTATCTGGAGCGAACCCTTTAAAATAGATAAGTAAGAAATATTGTAATAAAATGAAGCCCGGTAGTAAAACGTCGGGCTTTATTGTTATTATAGGGTAGCTACATTTTTTTAAAGAAGTCTTTAAACTTCTTGTTGGTGAGCATTTTTTCAATTAACCTGAAAATGGTTTGCTTATCTTCATCATCGAGCTGTTTGAATAGTTTGATTAGCTCGGCATCTTTTAAAGTCTGTTCCACTTTATCGGATTTATTACCGTTTACCAGGTAGTCAATAGAGACATCAAATACATTGGCCAGTCTTTGCAGGACATCTGCTGGGGGCTGGATTTTTTATTATCAATTGAAAACTTTCAGTTGAAAAAAGAAAATATGTATCTTTAGTGTAACAACGTTCTTTGAAAAAAAGCCCTGTACCTGGTCATTGAAAAGCCGGAGGCCTGATGTAAAAAGTGGTTTTACTGGTATAGTTATTGCCT
>CAIWDQ010000193.1 GCA_903911455.1 uncultured bacterium | reverse complement strand
TTGAAGGTATTAATAATAAAATACAATTAGCTAAACGTAGAGCAAGAGGGTATAGGAATATTGATAACTTTATTAACATGATCTATTTTATTGCTGGTAAACTAAAATTTGATTACCCACTCTATCCGTTATAGAACCAAACCCAGAACTAAGTAAATTAATTCTTAATTCATCTTTTTGTACTTCCGAAAGATCTTCCATGATATCTACCTCTCCTAAATCGACAATTACAAAATGCAGTTCTAGTTTTCGTAATACTTCTTTCACCGCTGTCTTGCAGCGATTACTTACCATGTATTTAATATGTATTTTCAAATAGTTCCTTTCTTATTAGAAACTACAAAATTAGGTCACTTAAAAGTAAGAAGTGTTACATAATTAAAGTTATTTATTACATAATTCACAGATTTTATAATATATTGTGATAATAATGAGAAAGATATACTATAAAATCAAATTAAATTTAGGATAAATGCGGATTTAATTACCTATCATTTAGATAATTCTCAATTAATTTAGGAATCGGATAATTGTAAATGTCATAAATATTAATATATAGATAATTTTCTAATGCTTTATTATCTTCAGATGAGTTTAAATCAATTTCAATAAAATAAGCATTAATAGTTTGATGAGATAACTTATGTTTATATTGTTTAGAAATAGAATTTAAAGTAAAATCATTAGTTCCTAAGTACTTTCCAATAGCTTTAAAAACATCATTATCAGTAAAAGATAATTCTAACTCAGTTTCGATTAAAGGAAAATCATAAAGATTCTTCCATATATCTTTCTCTTTTCTTTTATTAAGATAAACAAAGGTAAAATTATCTTTATTATTTTTAATAAATAGATAATAGAAGAAACGATTACGCTGTTTTACAACTTTAGATTTAATTGGTAAAATATCTATAGATTTATTATTATATGCAAAACATTCATTTAAAAATACACATTCAGTGCACAAAGGATTTTGAGGTTTGCATACTAAAGCACCCAATTCCATTATTGCCTGATTAAATGTACCTGGATTGTTTTTATCAATAATGATATTTAGTATTTTATAAATTTCGTCTCTACCTTCAGAAGAATCGACAGCATTTTTAACACCAAATATTCTAGAAATAACTCTTAAAACATTTCCATCAATAACTGGATAAGGTAAATTAAAAGCTATAGAAGCTATAGCAGCAGCAGAATATGGCCCAATACCTTTTAATTTTAAAATGTCCTCATATTTGTCAGGAAATTCACCATTAAATTCATTTATTATTTGTTTTGATGCAAAATGAAGGTTCCTTGCACGAGAATAATAACCTAAACCTTGCCATAATTTCAAAATTTCCTCCTCATTTGCCTCTGCTAATAATTTTATTTCAGGATATCTGAATATAAATTTATTATAATAATCTAAACCTTGATCTACTCTGGTTTGCTGAAGTATAATTTCTGATAACCATATAAAGTAAGGATTATCAGTATCTCTCCATGGTAAATCTCTCTTATTTAAATGATACCAATTAACTATTTTTTCTTTAAAATCTTGATTTTTCATAAAACAAATTTAGATTGAACGCATTATAAACAAAAAAAATAAAAAAAATATGCATTATATCGAAAAATAATATTAATTTTGCAGAACTAAAAAATGATTTACTTAACAAATAAAAATTTATTTAATATGACAAAAGCAGAAATCGTTACAGTTATTGCTAACAAAACAGGGATTGAAAAAGTTTCTATCATGGCAGCCGTTGAAGCATTCATGGAAACAATTAAAGGCAACTTATGTAAAGGTGAAAACGTTTATTTAAGAGGATTTGGTAGTTTTATAGTAAAAAGAAGAGCTGAAAAAACTGGTAGAAATATTTCTAAAAACACAACTATTATTATCCCAGCTCACAACATTCCTTCTTTTAAACCAGCTAAAACTTTTGTTATTGACGTTAAAACAAAAGTAAAATAATTTAACAAATCAAATTATGCCAAGCGGAAAAAAAAGGAAGAGACATAAGATGTCGACACATAAGCGAAAAAAACGCTTGAGAAAAAACAGACATAAGAAGAAATAATTTTTCTTAGATTTGTTTTTTAATTAATTACACAATGGTGATATGTCATCATTGTGTAATTAGTTTTTTGTGTTATTATATCTTATTACTTAAATAAAAAATAGTTATAAGATTAAAAAAAGAAATTTTGTACTTACCAACAACTAAAAATGACTATAAGTGAGTAAGGAACTGATAATAGATTCGAGAACAACAGAAGTTGAAATTGCATTACTCGAAGAAAAGCAGTTAGTTGAATTACATAAAGAGAAGAATAATAACAGCCATCAGGTAGGCGATATATATTTGGGCAAAATAAAGAAAATCATGCCCGGTTTAAATGCAGCTTTTGTAGATGTAGGCTTCGAAAAAGATGCATTCTTACATTATTTTGATTTAGGTCCTCAATTAAATTCACTTCTAAAATATATTAAATTAGGTCAAGCCGGAGATACACATTTCTCCATGGATAATTTTGAGCTTGAACCTGATATTGAAAAATCCGGAAAGATATCTAATGTTTTTAAATCTAATCAGAATATTCTGATTCAGATAGCAAAAGAACCAATTTCGACCAAAGGACCTCGTGTCTCTTCCGAAATTTCTTTTGCTGGTAGATATATCGTACTAGTGCCTTTTTCTAATAGGGTTTCTGTTTCACAAAAAATAAAGAATCCAGACGAACGTAATCGTTTAAAAAGGCTTATCCAAAGTATCCGTCCTAAGAATTTTGGTGTTATAATAAGAACTGTTGCAGAAAATAAGAATGTTGCTGAATTAGATGCAGATTTAAGGAATCTAGTTAACAAATGGAATATTATCCACCAAAAACTTCTTACAGCAAAGTCTCCAGAGAAATTAATTAGTGAACTTGACAGGACTTCTGCAATATTAAGAGATCTTTTAAGTAAAGATTTCAATAGTATTACTGTTAATGATACCCAACTTGCTGACGAAATTAAAACTTATATCAGTACAATTTATCCTGATAAAGTTGATATTGTTAAACTACATAAAAGCAAAGTTCCAATTTTTGAACACGCTGGAATAGAGAAACAAATCAAGAGTTCTTTTGGGAAGATTGTTAGTATTAAAAGTGGTGTTTACTTGATTATTGAGCATACTGAAGCGATGCATGTAATTGATGTTAACAGTGGCCATCGTTTAAATACTGAGAAAAGTCAGGAGGCTAATGCTCTTGAAGTAAATATGGAAGCTGCTTCTGAAATTGCACGCCAGTTGAGGCTTAGAGATATGGGTGGCATTATTGTTATTGACTTTATTGATATGCATGAAGCTATTAATAGAAGGAAATTATTTCAACGCTTGCAAGAAGAGATGGATAAAGATTTGGCCAAACATACAATTTTACCTCCTAGCAAGTTTGGATTAGTACAGATTACTCGTCAAAGAGTTCGTCCTGAACTTAGTTATGAAGTATTAGAGAAATGCCCAGCTTGTGATGGCTCAGGTAAAATCAAACCAAGCATCTTATTCTTAGATGAAATAGAAAATAATATTCGTTATCTTATCAACGAACAAAATGAAAACAGTTTGGTATTGTCAACCAATCCATACATATACTCTTTCCTGACAAAGGGTTTTTATTCATTACAAGTTAAATGGTTTTTAAAATATAAGAAATGGATTAAAGTTAAATCTGTTTCAACATACCATTTTCTGGAATACCATTTCTTTAATAAGAATAACGAAGAAATAAAATTATAAATAAGTAATAACAAAAGAGGCTGTCTTAATTAAGACAGCCTCTTTTGTTTTATAACTAAGATAAATTTATTGTTTCCCTTCAATCTTTGACCATGAATCTTTTAAAGATACAGTTCTGTTAAATACCTTTTTATTATCTGTAGAATCAGCATCAACACAAAAATAACCAATGCGTTCAAATTGATAATGTGTCATTACAGGAGCATCTTTTAAATAAGGTTCAGCTTTTGCATTTAATATTTTTAATGAATCAGGATTCATACTGTCTTTAAAGTTACCATCTTCAGGCACATTTTCAGGATCAGGGACACTAAAGAGTCTATCAAATAATCGAACTTCAACATCCAAAGCTTTAGCTGCAGAAACCCAATGGATAGTTCCTTTTACTTTACGTCCATCAGGTGAATTTCCCCCACGTGATGCTGGATCATATGAACAATGAACTTCAATAACTTCGCCGTTTTCGTCTTTTACTACACTTTCGCATTTAACAAAATAAGCATAACGTAAACGAACTTCAGTACCTGGAGACATTCGGAAATACTTCTTAGAAGGAACTTCCATAAAATCATCTTTCTCAATATAAATTACTTTTGAAAAAGGAACTTTACGTTTACCGGCTGATTCATCTTCAGGGTTATTTATAGCATCAAGTTCATCAATTAAATCTTCAGGATAATTATCAATAACAACTTTTAATGGATTCAAAACAGTCATTACACGAATAGCTTTTTTATTTAAGTCTTCGCGAACACAATGTTCAAGTAAACCAATATCAATAACATTCTCGCGACGGGCAACTCCAATTGTTTCAGCAAAATTACGCATAGCTTCGGGGGTATAACCTCTACGACGAATACCACAAATGGTAGGCATACGTGGATCGTCCCAACCTGAAACGTAATTATCTCTAACCAATTCTAAAAGCTTACGTTTACTCATAACTGTATATGTAAGATTTAATCGTGCAAACTCAATTTGTTGAGGAGCATGTATCTCTAACTCTTTAATAAACCAATCGTAAAGAGGGCGATGCACTTCAAATTCTAATGTACAAACCGAATGCGTAATCCCTTCTATAGAATCACTTTGTCCGTGAGCATAGTCGTACATTGGATATATACACCAATCATTTCCTGTACGGTGATGTTCGGTGTGTAGAATACGATAAAGAATAGGATCGCGCATGTGCATATTAGGTGAAGTAAGATCTATTTTGGCACGCAAAACTCTTGCTCCATCAGGAAACTCACCATTCTTCATTCTTACAAAAAGATCTAGATTTTCTTCAACACTACGGTTGCGAAAAGGACTTTCTTTTCCCGGACGAGTAGGTGTTCCACGATACTCAGCAGCCTCTTCCTGTGTTAAATCGCATACATAAGCCTTGCCTTTCTTTATCAAAACCAAAGCCCATTCATAAAGCTGTCCGAAATAATCGGAAGCATAATATTCACCATCCCAGTCAAATCCTAACCATTTAACATCTTCACGAATTGAATCAACATATTCGGTTTCTTCTTTTGTAGGATTTGTATCATCAAATCTTAGATTGGTTTTACCATTATATTTTTTAGCTAAACCAAAGTTTAGACAAATTGATTTAGCATGCCCAATATGTAAATAACCATTAGGTTCGGGCGGAAAACGAGTATGAACCCGTGCATCATTCTTATTATTACGGATATCCTCTTCAATGATTTCCTCAATAAAGTTTAAAACAGGCTTACTTGAAGCGTTTAATCTATTCTCTTCCATTTTATGTAAAGTATTTTGCGAAATATTCTGCAAATTTACTTAATATTGCAAAATATCTTGATATAAATTTAAAAATAATCACATTTAATTTTATTACATATTAGAATCCTTATAAAAACTTCATAATTATATAAAATATTTGGAAAATGTTATCTTAATAGTTAACTTTGCCGAATGGAATTTGTTAGACAAGTAGTAGTTTATAAAAAATATTTCCTTGATTTTTATCAAAAGCAACCTGATAAGGCTCAAAGAAAGATTGAATGGACAATAAATTTAATAAGAGTGTTAAAACATATTCCTGAAAAGTATTTTAAGCACTTGAGAAACACTAAAGGACTTTATGAAATAAGGGTTGAATCTGAAGGTAATATTTATAGAATATTTTCTTTCTTTGATGATGATAATTTAGTCGTACTTGGAAATGCGTTTCATAAGAAGTCACAGAAAACACCTAAAAATGAATTAGAACGAGCAATTAAAATAATGGAGGAATACTATAATGAAAAAAATAAATAATAAGAACATCACTACTTTTGATGAAATCCTTGATGACAAATATGGGAAACAAGGTGAAGAAAAAAGAGAACAGTGGGAACAGGAATTTGAAGCTTTTAAACTTGGTGTACTAATAGAGGAAGCTCGGACTAAACTTGGAATAACACAAGAAGAATTAGCCCAAAGATGTGGTACAAAGAAGTCTTACATCTCACGAATAGAGAATAATGCAAGTGATATAAGGTTATCAACTCTTATGAGAATAATTCAGCAAGGACTTGGTGGACACATGAAAATAACAGTACAATTGTAAATAAATTTAATAACAACTTTAGGCACTTAATATAATTACTATGTCATATATAACACTGGAAGGAATGGAATTTTTCTCTTATCACGGTTGTTTTAAAGAAGAACAAGTGATAGGAACCAATTTTATTGTTGATTTAAAAATAGAAACTGATGTAAAAGAAGCTGCTCTGACTGACGATTTACATAAAACAATAAATTATCAAACAGCATATC
>CAIWDQ010000192.1 GCA_903911455.1 uncultured bacterium | reverse complement strand
TTAATTAAGCTATGACACATTTAAAAGAAGGGGATAAAGCACCTGAAATTAACGCAATAGACTCAAAGGGTAATAATATTATTCTAAGTAATTTTAAAGGAAAGAAAGTAATTTTGTACTTCTATCCAAAAGATAATACTCCCGGTTGTACAGCAGAAGCATGTAATTTGACTGAGAATTATGATAAGCTTTTAAAAAATGGTTTTGTTATAATTGGTGTGAGTGCAGATAATGAAAAATCTCATCAAAATTTTATAGAAAAATATAGTTTGCCTTTTCCATTAATTCCAGATATAGAAAAGAAAGTGATATTGGATTATGGAGTTTGGGGTCCAAAAAAGTTTATGGGGAAGGCTTATGATGGAATTCATAGAATAACTTTTGTTATATCAGAAGATGGAACCATCTTAAAGATATTTACTAAAGTTGACACAAAAAATCATACACATCAAATTTTAGAAGCATTACAAAAGTAATAACAAATATTAAAATAAATATTATGGCAAAAGAAATTAATGAAAATTCGGAAAGAAACGAGAAATTAAAAGCACTTCAGCTTACTATTGATAAAATTGAAAAAAACTATGGTAAAGGTGCCATTATGAAATTAGGTGATTCTCCTGTTGAAAATGTTGAAGTAATTTCAACTGGTTCAATTGGACTTGATACTGCTTTAGGAATTGGCGGTTTACCAAAAGGAAGAGTTATTGAAATATATGGACCTGAATCTTCAGGAAAAACTACTTTAGCAATACATGTTATAGCTGAATGTCAGAAACAAGGTGGTTATGCTGCATTTATAGATGCAGAACATGCTTTTGATAGTTCTTATGCTAAGAAGTTAGGTGTAAATGTTGCTGATCTTTATGTTTCTCAACCTGACAATGGTGAACAAGCATTAGAAATAACTGAAAATTTAATTAGATCCGGTGCAATCGATATTATTGTAATTGACTCAGTGGCTGCTTTGACTCCTAAAAGTGAAATTGAAGGCGAAATGGGAGATTCAAAGATGGGATTGCAGGCTAGATTAATGTCTCAAGCTTTACGTAAACTTACTGCTACAATTAGCAAAACTAATTGTTGTTGTATCTTTATTAATCAATTACGTGAAAAGATTGGTGTTATGTTTGGTAATCCGGAAACTACTACAGGTGGTAATGCTTTAAAATTTTATGCATCTGTTCGTTTGGATATTCGTAAAATAAGTCAGATTAAAGATGGTGAGACCATTAATGGAAATAGAGTTAAAGTTAAAGTTGTTAAAAACAAAGTTGCACCACCTTTTAGAACTGCTGAATTTGATCTAATCTATGGAGAAGGTATTTCTAAGATAGGTGAAATTATTGATCTTGGAGTTAACTTTAACATTATTAAGAAAAGTGGTTCATGGTTTAGTTATGGTGAAACTAAATTAGGGCAAGGAAGAGATTCTGTTAAGCAATTATTATTAGATAATTTAGAATTATCTGAAGAATTAGAAGCTAAAATCAGAGAAGCTTTGGTTAAAGTAATATAATCAAAGTCAATAATAATATTTGAAATCGCAAAGGCTATTATAAACCTTTGCGATTTTTTTTGAGTTTATGTTCATAAAGTTTGTAATTTTGCCATTAAATAAATTCTAAGAATGAAAAATAGATTAAGACTTGGTTTCTTTATATTAATTACGATATTATTAGTAAATTGTAAACATAATAATAAGAATGACAATAAGAATGTGCAGGTAGATCAGATTGCTGTTTTAACTGATAAAATTGCTGCTGATCCGAACAATGCGATTTTATATAATAGCAGAGCAAAACTATATCTTATAGCAAATCAGGTTAACAATGCTTTGAGTGACGTCAATAAAGCTATTCAACTTAATGCTAAGAAACCTGACTTTTATATTACTCTTTCTGATATTTACTTAGCGATGGTTCAGGTTGACAAATGCAATGATGCTCTTAATAAAGCTTTATCTATAGATCCTCAAAGTACTGATGCATATACTAAATTAGCTGAATTAAATCTTTATCTAAAGAAATATGAGGAAACTCATAAGTATGCTGATAAAGCAATTGAAATTGATAATCTAACTTCAAAAGCTTATTTTGTAAAGGGATTGGCTTATAAAGAAGCTGGTGATTCATCAAATGCTGTAAAGTATTATATGAAAACAGTAGAAGTTAATCCAGAATATTACGATGCTTATATGCAATTAGGTTTGATGTTCTCAATTCGTAAAAACAAAAATTCAATAGATTATTTTAATAGCGCCATTAATCTTCGTCCAAAAAGTATTGAAGCTCATTATGCATTAGGAATGTATTATCAGGAGACAGGAAACTATGATGCAGCATTAAAATCTTATACTAATATAATTCAAATTAATCCTAAATATAAAGAAGCATATTATAATTCAGGGTTTATTTATCTTGAATATTTAAAGAAATATGATCTTGCTATTAAAAACTTTTCGGATGCTATTACTAATGACAGTGTATATTGTGAAGCCTTTTATAATAGAGGTCTATCGTATGAAATGTTGAAAGACTATACAAAAGCACGCAAAGATTATAAAACTGCTACTGATCTCAAAACAAATTATCAACTGGCTATTGAAGGTTTAAACAGATTAGACAAAGTTAGATAAGAACTTAATTTTTTAATAATCTTTATATAAGAACAAAGTAATCTTTAATGAATACTTTGTTCTTTTTATTTTATATATTTACCGACTTATTTCTATAATTAACCGATTAGTTATAACGCTTGATATCAAAATGGATGTAATTTTGCATCATTAAAAATTAAAAAAAATAATTAAAATGGAAACAACAAATAAATGCGAAAATAGAAATCATAGATCAAAGCACTTAATCTTAGGCTTATTACTTGTGGCTGCAGGCGTGTTTTATATCTTAAAGAATGTAGGAATTCTTTCTGCTTTTGCTTCAAGTATTATCTTCTCCTGGCAAATGCTTATTATTGCAATCGGACTTACATGGTTAGTAAATCACAAAAGAACTCCCGGCATTGTATTAATAATCATAGGTCTTGTTTATCTTGCTCCAGAGTTTTTTAATCTCCCTGTTAACTTTTTTGAAATCTTCTGGCCTTCTCTTCTTATACTTGCAGGTATTTTAATAATATTTACTAGAAACAAACATAATTTTGCACATCGTCATTCGCACACTATTAATAATGGTAGCGAAGATTATGTTGATGACATCTTGGTTTTTAGTGGGACTGAACGTATTATTACTTCACAAAACTTTAAAGGTGGGAAAATAATTACTGCTTTTGGTGGTTCAAAGATTGATCTTACTAATGCTGCTTTGGCGGATGGAATTAATTATTTAGAGGTAATTTGTGCCTTTGGTGGTGTTGAACTTTATGTGCCTTCGGATTGGAATGTTAAGATTGAAGTTATTTCTGCTTTGGGTGGTTTTTCTGATAAAAGGTATATGATAAATGTAACTGTTAATACTGATAAAACATTAGTTATAAAAGGTGTTGCTGCTTTTGGAGGTGGCGAAATTAAAAGTTTTAAAAGATAATTAACGTTTGCACTGATGTTACATCCTCTTCTAAAAAACAAAAAGACAATTCTGGTTTACGTCTTACTATGGATACTATTTAGTAGTATCCATTTTGTTGTTTTGTGGAAGCTTGTCGGCATTAATCTTAATCTATCTCTGTACGATAGCATTATCAGTAACTTTCTTTTCTTTTTATTTAGTATTGGAGTTTGGTTTACGTTGCAATATAGCATTGATGATCAAAATTCGCTTTATGATAAGCTTATCAATCATACATTAACAGGTATTACTGTTTTGGCTTTCTGGTTATTGATTGATTATTTTATCTTAAATTTAATTCCTGATATTAGCTTTCATAATTTCTTAAAGCACTCATTACCATGGCGTATTTTAATTGGAGTAATATATTTTGGTATAATAATAATGATTTATTATTTGGTAGTATATTACGAAGATATTCAGGAAAAAATTAAGCAAAGTGCAATGCTGGATAGTCTTTTACAGGAAAGTAGATTGAACTCTTTACGCTCGCAAATAAATCCTCATTTTTTATTTAATAGTCTGAATTCTATAAGCTCTTTAACAATCACAAATCCGGTTTTGGCTCAGGATATCATTATTAAGTTATCTGAATTTATGAGATATTCTTTAAAACAGGGTGACGAAAAGCAGACTACATTAAATCAGGAACTATATCATTTACAACAGTATCTTGAGATTGAAAAGATACGTTTTGGAGCGCGTTTAAAGTTTATGAATGATATTGATGAATCAACAAAAGAAATGATGATACCGGTGATGATGCTTCAGCCTCTTGTTGAAAATGCTATTAAACATGGTGTTTATAATACTTCAGAAGAGGTTGTAGTTAAGCTTTGTACAAAGATTGTTGATACTAATATACTTTGTGTTATTATTGGTAATGATTATGATAAAAATGATGTGCAAAAGAAAGGGACAGGCACTGGATTAACTAACATCAGGATGCGATTGAAATTGCTTTATAATAATGATAATCTTATTGAAATTGAAGATAAAGAAAACTATTTTGAAGTAACAATTAAAATTCCACAACAATGAAAACAATAATTATAGAAGACGAAGAACCGGGAAGAATCATAATAAAAAGTTTTTTGGCCGAAAGAGAAGATGTTGAGATAGTAGCTGAGGCCAGAGATGGTTTTGAAGGTATTAAACTCATTAACGAACTACATCCTGATCTTATATTTCTGGATATTCAGATGCCAAAACTAACCGGATTTGAGATGTTGGAGCTATTGGGCAACAATAAACCGCAAATCATATTTACAACTGCTTATGATGAGTTTGCCATTAAAGCTTTTGATTTGAATGCAGTTGATTATCTGTTGAAACCTTTCTCAAAAGATAGATTATTTCAGGCTATTGATAGAGCAATTGAACGTAAGAAATCAATAAAAGAGGAAGCCAATAATGAAATTCAAAAACTAAATGAATTTATAAATTCAAGTAAAAGTATTGAACGAATTATGGTGAAAGAGAGGGATAAAATTGTGGTAATACCAGTTAATGATATTTTTTATATTGAAGCGCAGGATGATTATGTGATGGTTTATAGTAAAGATGGTGAGCATCTTAAAGAGAAGACAATGAAAACTTTAGAAGACCAGCTTGATAACAATAAATTCATCCGCATACACCGAAGTTATATTGTAAATATAACCGAGATTGACAAGATTCAACTCTACGAAAAGGAAACTTATATGGTTTTGATGAAGAATGGTGCTAAAATAAGAGCAAGCAAAGCAGGTTATAAACGGCTAAAAGAAGTATTATAATTTAACTTAAGTTATTATAATTGATTTATAAGGTTTAATTATATTAAAATTCTCATTTTAACAATATAAATAACTTATGAAATCTAGATAGCTGTACAAGAAATAATTTTCAGTTTCCCTTCAATTTTTTTATTATTGCTTCCCGAAATTATCGGAAGCCTCCATTTTTTTTATTATTGCCTTCCGAAATTATCGGAAGCCTTCATTTTTTTTATTATTGCCTTCCGAAATTATCAGAAGCCTCCATTTTTTTTATTATTGCTTCCCGAAATTATCGGAAGCCTCCATTTTTTTTATTATTTCCTTCCGAAATTATCGGAAGCCTCCAATATTTTTATTATTTACTTCCGAAATTATCAGAAGCTTTCAATTTTTT
>CAIWDQ010000191.1 GCA_903911455.1 uncultured bacterium | reverse complement strand
GAAAAGTTTAGCAGTCTATACAAAAAGTTTACCGGTCAATACAAAAAGTTTAGCAGTCTATACAAAAAGTTTAGCAGTCAATACGAAAAGTTTAGCAGTCTATACAAAAAGTTTACCGGTCAATACAAAAAGTTTAACAGTCTATACGAAAAGTTTAGCAGTCAATACAAAAAGTTGAGCATCGTCTGCGAAAAGCTATTTTTTGTTGCTGATATAATTTCGCACCTTATAAATATTAGATTAAATCTAACTTAAAAAAAAACTACTAATTATGAAATCGAAATTGCAAACTTCGATTAACATTAATACCAAAAAGATAAAAATTGCTAAATCATCATTTCACCAATTCACAAAATCACCAAATCACCAAATCTTAATTCTCTTAGTCTCTCCCTCTCTCCCTCTCTTAGTCTCTTAGTCTCAACAACCCTCCTACCTCACCACAGTTACACTTCCTGCTCTTTTAATAGCTTCGTTAGTGTATTTAACAATGCCTTTAACCAGATAAACATATACGTCCATCGGTACGGGTTTACCTTTGTATGTACCATCCCAGCCTACGTTTTTATCATTACTTTCGAAAAGTTGTTCGCCCCAGCGATCAAAAATATACATCTTAAACTCAGTAAACTCATTTAAGGTTACTATCTTAAAAACATCATTCAAACCATCTCCATTAGGGGTAATTGCATTAGGGATATAGATAGGGAACGATTCGCATTTCTGATAATAAACATTAATAGTATCAGAAGCAGAACAATTAGTAGTAGTATCAGTAACAGTAACAAAGTAAATGCCCTGCTGACTAACATTATAAATAGAGTTTAAACTATAATCCTGCCAAAGGTAAGTACAGTTTTGTGAGGTAGCATCTAAAACTAATGGATGACCTGTACAAAGAGTAGTATCATTCCCGAGATCTTTCAATATAGGCGAAAGCAATACTGTAAGATTAGTAGTAATAACACTGTCGCAACCACTAGCAACATTTACAGTATCAATATAAATACCGGCTGTTGTATGATAATGATTTCCTATGTAATATGCTTGCCCCTGACAAATAGTTGCATTCTGATTAGCAAACTGTAGCGGCATCACATTAATCTTAATACTATCGCAAGCCGAAGTATCACAATAGCTTTCCCAACGGGCATAATAAGTAGTTGTTTGATGAGGACTTGGAATAACCAAAAGAGTATCGTTACCTATGTAGTTCTGACCACAACTACCACTATACCACTTTAGAGTATCTCCATAACCACCAAATGCTCTGAGAGTAATAGTGCCGGTATCATTTGCACATATATTGGTGCGGCTGGCCTGCAGATAAGAAGTTTGATAATTAAAACAAATATTAAACTTAAGGATGTAACTATCATCCGAATTATTCCAGCAACTATCATAGTAAGCACCATTGCCTGGATTAATAGTATATGCACTGTCGCCCCAAAGTTCTCCAATAGTATAAATGTTATTTATCTTATCAATATATACGCCTCTGGAGAATGAATTTGAACTACTGTCGCCATAGTAAGTCCCCCATTGCAAAGCTCCATGCTCATTAAATCTTAATAAATATATGTTAGAATAATTAGTCTGCCAATATTCTCCTGCTATATGACGAAGTGGTAAAGAATGAGAAGCAGTTGTTCCGGCAACATATATATTGCCATGGGCATCAGCAGTAATAGAATTACCATATTCATCATTAGTCCCTCCATAAAAGGTAGCCCATTTCCTAACTCCTAAGCTGTCGAACTTAATAATAAAAGCATCACTCCCTCCTTTAATAGAATCCTGCCAAAATGCACCGGTTAATTGAAGCAAAGGAAAGTCATATGAAGAAGTTGAGCCACTCATATATAAGTTATCATCTTTATCAATACAAATAGTGTTCTTAACATATAAACTAATATTCCCTTCAGTATAAGTCCCTCCATAATAAGTAGCCCATTGCCGCACTCCTTGACTATTGAATTTCAATATAAACTCATCATAATCTCCACCAATATTCGATTGCCAATATGCCCCAGGCATTTGCTGAGTAGGGAAAGTAGTAGAGTTAGTAATGCCTGTTATAAAAATATTATCCTTACTATCAGTACCAATTGTATAAGCAATGTTAGTTTGATTACCTCCATAATAGGTTGACCACAACAGGGAGTCTTGACTGTTAAACTTTAGTATAAATGCATTATACATACCATTCATAGTAGACTGATAATAGGCTCCTGCCAGTTGAAGTTTAGGAAAGAAATAAGAACTAGTATACCCTGTTATATACAAATTATCATGGCTATCAACACACATTGAATTAGGTTTATTATCAAAATCACCACCGAAATAAGTAGCCCATAATCTTACGCCTTGACTATTGAACTTTAGGATCATAAGATTCGAGATGCCACTATTAGTTGCATGAAAATAAGCCCCTGTCATTTGCTGAGTAGGAAGATTTATTGATTGACAAATGCCGGCTACATATACATTGTCCTGACTATCGATACAAAGCGAAGTGGCCCATTCGTAACCCGAACCACCATAGTAGGTAGCCCATAACCTTGCCCCCTGACTATTGAACTTAATAATAAACATGTCGTAGGGTGTACCGGCAACTGTTGTATAAGAAGTTTGCCAATAGTACCCTGTAACATAATCAATAGGAAAGTTAACAGAACCGGTATATCCTGTTATAAATATATTATGCTGACTATCGCTTGATATCGACATAAAACCATCCTGAGCAACGCCTCCATAATAAGTAGCCCAAACTAGAGGATCGATAGTAAGGGTCTGTGATTTATCATAAGCTGCAACATTGTACGAAATAGTACTGTCAGAATTAATAACATATTTACTTTTTATTTCATGATCTTTAGTTGTAAGATACGAATAAATATTCCCTTCAACGATAGTACCAGCTATGGTTTGAATGTTGAGTTTGGTCTCATTCTCGATTAAAGAAAGAGATTGTTGATTAGTAAATTTAATCTTTATAGCTTTATAATCAGCATAAGGATGCACAATGAAATCGTACTTTAAGGGATGCTTTTTATTGTTTGGATTGGTATAGATAACCCAGTCGATACCTTTGTAGATATTCTTAATAGTAATCTTACCATAAGCTTTTACATCATAAATACCTTCGGGACAATGTGCATAGAAATAATTATAATGTCCCTGTTTACTTTCTTCTTCTTTAATGATGTTGGCTTTATCAATATGAGCACCCACTAAGCTCATATTAAAGCAATAGTAAGATAGCTTTTCATTTTCTTCGCTATTGCCTATTGCCTGAAGCCTATTGCCTTCTCCCTCTTCTTCTTCCTTCTCATCTATTGATTGTTGCCTATTGCTTATTGTCCCTTCATCTTCTTCTATCTTAACAAAAACATAACTCAATCCTTTATCAGTAATATAAATATCACAATTACCATAAGTAGCTTTAAACAGCACATTATCTGCAGGCTTTCCTTCTGTGGTAACATACTGTCCTTTGTTCTCAATAAACTCTAATTGCTGATCTTTAACCCATGCCTTAGCTTTAGCTTCGCTAGCTTTATCAGTCTTGTTGTTACCAGCAAACATTGAAAGTGAAACGAGACTTAAAACGAGTATGTATAATAGCCTATTCATAAGAGGACAAAGATATAAAAAAATAATGTATCACACATGAAGTACTGAATTAATAATTCTTAATTCTGTTAGTCTCTCCCTAACACTTTCTCTTAGTCTTCTTTTCCCAATTGCCTATCGTCTAAAAAGACTATACCCTAAACGCCTAATAGTCTACAACCTAAAAGCCTATCAACATTCTTAATAAAAATATTAAATAAATTAGTTTTATATTCCGATTTATTACTAATTTAGCAGAGTAAATCCTAACTTCGAAATAGCTTAATAACGACATTAATTTATCAGAAATAATAATTCAATAAACTGTAATTATATGAAGAGAACTCTACTATTTTTATTAATCATTATCGCCTCAATAGGTATTGCCAAAGCACAGGATGTGAGTGTTTCGGGAACTATAACTGCTACAGAAGATGGCTCACCAATGCCATTTGTATCCATAGGTATCAAAGGTACCAGCAAAGGTGTTCAATCTAACATGGATGGTAAATATATCATCACACATGTGTCGCCTAAAGATACACTTTCTTTTAGCTATATAGGTTATGCTCCCAAAAATATACTGGTTGGCAAACAAACTGTAATAAATGTAAAATTAACAGCAACATCAAGTGCACTGCAAGAAGTAGTAGTTACTGCTTTGGGTGTAAGCCGTCAAACCCGTGAAGTAGGATATTCTACCCAAAAGGTAGAAGGTGAAGACATACAGAAATCTGATGCTTCGAATATAGTAAGTGCCTTAAGCGGAAAGTCGGCAGGGGTGCAGATAGCTAATCCTGATGGTGTGGATGGTGGAACTACCCGTATTACTATCCGTGGTAATAACAATATCTCGGGCGAAAATCAACCATTGATAGTTATTGATGGAATACCTATGGAAAACGATCCGGGCTTTACCGGAACTAAATCGGGAGTTGACTGGGGTTCTGCGATCAATAATATAAATGCAGCCGATATTGAAGATATTAATATTCTTAAAGGAGGTGCAGCTTCGGCTTTATATGGTTCGAGAGGTGCTAACGGTGTTGTTCTTATTACTACTAAGAAAGGTAAAAAGCAGAAAGGTATTGGAGTATCATATAATGTAAGTTATAAAATAACTACTCCTTATTTATATAGAGATGTACAGAACGAATATGGTGGTGGCGGACCGGTATCTCTTTCAACTCCAACATTCAGAACTGACACTATAAATCCTTATCCTGCTTATGGTACCGATCATTTGGTTTTAGACGCACAAGGTCATACAACTGCTACATCAGCTGAGTTCTGTTATTATGGTTCAGGAGTTTCCTGGGGTCCAAAGATGCTAGGTCAACAAGTTAAATGGTGGGATGGAAGTACTCAGTACTGGACTCCACAACCTGATAATATTAAGATTCCTTTCCGAAATGGGAATACAACTACTCATAACATATCTCTGGAAGGTGGTGGCGATAAAGGAACCATGCGTCTTTCGATTACCAGAGTTGATAATGATGCTATTATCTTAAATTCAAATTATAATCAAACAACAATAAATTTAAACACATCTCTTAAGGTTTCCGACAAGGTTAATGTTGTTGCAACTGCTACCTATCTTGATTATCATCATTTAAATCCGCCTACTTTAGGTGAATCAGAAAACTCTTTGATGAAAGGTTTATTATATAGCTGGCCCCGTAGTTATCAAGGTGAAGATTTTAAAAATTATCAGTTGTCGACAGGTGCAAGAAATCCATTGTCAGGTTATCCTTATATGGACCTTAATCAATATATATGGTGGGATTATTTTAATAATAATACAGCTTTAGACAGGAACAAATTGGTAGGAGGTATAGCCTTAAACTATGAGATCACTAAATGGTTATCTTTTACAGGAAGAACAGGTATTGATTTCCAGCTCGACCAGTATACTACTACTAATAAACCCGTAGATGTTATCGGACTTCAAAATGGATATTATTCTAACTCATTAACCCGCGATAGAAGTACCAACAGTGAGTTTATAATAACAGCTTCAAAAGACAGTATCTTTAATTCTAAATTTAATGTTAAATTTAATATAGGAGGTGCTACATGGGAAAGATATATTTATGGTGTTGATGGTAATTCAGGTACATGGTATTATCCTAATATGTATACTTTTTCTAACTATACTATGCCAAATACTTCAACAGGAACAACCGGAGATCTTTTAACTAAAGTAGCAGCAGGCGAATCAACCTTGCATAAAAGAATTAACTCCATGTATTCTTTTGTAAATTTATCATACAATAGATTCTTATTTGTTGATATTACAAGTCGTTTCGACTGCTCATCTTCTCTTCCATATACACAATACTCTAATGAAGTTAAGAGTTTCTTTAAAAATTCTTATTTCTATCCATCTATAACACTTAGTTTTCTACCATTAGAAGCATTACATTATAGCAGTGATTGGTTAAGCTTTATGAAATTACGTGGAGGTGTTTCTCAAACAGCTACTGATACTAAACCTTACCAAACTTCATTTAATTATTCATCAAGCATGTTTGGAGGTAGTCAGTCAGCAGGTTATCCATCAAATATCCCACCTATTGCTTTATTACCTCAACGTGTAAATTCATACGAAGCAGGTACTAATATGGAGTTCTTTAAAGGTAGGATTAGCCTTGACTTTACTTATTATTATGTATATTCATTCGACCAAATCATGACACTCCCAATTCCGGGTTCATCAGGTGCAGGATATATCAGAACCAACGAAGGAGTTCTTACTAACAAAGGTATTGAAATTATATTGAATACAGTTCCTGTTCATGAAAAGAATTTTACTATAAAGACAGGATTAAACTTTGCTAAAAACAAAAACCATGTACTTAGTTTAGGAGGGAATGCAGATAGCTACGAAATAGGTAACATCTGGGGATTGAACGGACCTGCAATGATATTACATGCAGGTGATGATTTTGGTACAATAACAGGTTATGATTATGTTTATAAAAACGGAAAACCTGTAGTAGATGATGCCGGAACACATTATTTAATTACATCAACAAGAGTACCTATAGGTAATGCTTCCCCTAAATTTACGGGAGGGTGGTCAACAATGTTTAAATATAAAAATCTATCTCTAAATATTCTTATAGATACTAAATGGGGAGGCGATATTTATAGTGGCGACTATGTAGAAGGATTAGCATTAGGACAAAGCCCTGAAACTTTACTCGAAAGAAATGGTGGAGGTTTACCTTACACTGACCCTTCAGGACATACAAGTAATACTGGTGTTATATTACCGGGAGTTCATAAGGACGGAACTCCAAATACTACAGTAGTACATTATTATTATAAATATTTACCAAATGCAGGCGAATGGGGAGATTATATTTCAACTCCCGGTATCATTGAAAACACTTGGGTTAAGTGTCGCGAAATATCAATATCATATACCTTCCCTGCTGAGGCTCTTAAACATTCCAAAATATTCCAGGGCTTAACTCTTTCTATTGTTGGAAGAGACCTGTTCTATTTTTATAAGACCTTACCTGACAATATAAATCCTGAAGGAGTTTTGGGAGCTGGCGATGCACAAGGCTTTGAATGGGCTGCTTTGCCGGGTGTACGTTCTTTTTCATTCCAAATTAATGCTAGATTTTAATAACCTTTAAAAATTACAACAATGAATATTAAATCCTTTTTGTTATTGATTTTGATAAGCGTTTTAATAAATGTTTCGTGTACAAAAGATTTTAACCAGGTAAATAAAGACCCCGAATCTTTCACTACTGCTAGTGATGGTTCACTTTTCAACAGTGTGATTAATTCATGTATATATGGATGGAACGAAGAGTTTTATGTTAATGAAGAGAAACTATATCCACAAACACAATTAGCTGCTTTATATAAGCAAGCCTGGGAAAACACAACCATTGGTACAGAAGAGATATGGTCAAACTATTATAAAAATCTTCCTGAAATTAGAGAACTTCAACGAAGATTCAGTATTGCTGATCCAAGTCATTCCAATGCTGTGTATAATAATATGCTTGCAATGGTAAAGATTATGCTTGCATACAAAACATTTAAAGTTACTGATCTTTTTGGCGATATCCCTTATTCTGATGCTGGTTATGGTTTTCTGGATGTGTCAAAACTTAGACCTAAATTCGATTCTCAACGAAGTATATATTTAGCATTACTTAATGATCTTGCCTGGGCAGATGCTAATATAACTTATACAGGAATAGGTGAACCATATGCAACCTTTAAAGGTTTTGATAAATTATTCTTTGGTGATATTGCAATGTGGAGAAAGTTTGCTAATTCACTTCGCCTTCGTTATGCTATCCGAATGTATGATAAGGAACCTGTTATTGCAGGACAAATAATTGCTGATATTATTACTAATAATAAACCAGTACTTGTTGGATGTGACATTAATGGATATTCGGGGGAAGTTGCAGCTATATACCCTTACCTTTGCAGTTTTAAAGATCAGCGTCAGCAGTGGGCGATGAACCAACAGAATTTAAGAATGGGTTCAAATATGTGGCATCAGCTTTCAGCACACGACAGCTCAGATGGAAGTGGAATATTTGATTCCAGAGCTTTCTTATTTTTTGATACAAATAATAATAATAAGTGGTTTGCATTCCCAAATGTACCTAATGCAAGTACACCAAGTGAAAGTGGTGTACCTTATGCAACTCAACGAAATTCTATTGGAGGTTATAGTGTAAAAGGATCAACATGTTTATTCTCTCCTTTTAATTGGTTTTTTGTAAGTGATCAGGATTACATCCCTGATATTTTAATGACCGGAGCTGAAGTAAACTTCCTTAAATCTGAAGCTTATATGAGAGGTATGGGTATTGCAGCTGACGAAAGTAGTGCAAGCAATGAATTTATGTCAGGATTACAAGCTTCACTTACTTTCTGGAAAACAACTATGTCGAATACTAAACTACTAAACGACGGTACTAAATTTGATACTTTAGTAAAGATACCTGCAAATCTAACATTAAATAATCTTGAAAACAAACTTGGCTTTTGGAACTTTACTTCATTTGACACTAAACTAAACCTAATCTACACTCAACAATGGATTGATTTTTTCAGACAGCCTCAGGAAGCATATGCTTTAGTAAGAAGAGCTTTTGGAAGATTACCTCGTGAAGGAAGTAATCTGCAATATTTCCGTTTTACTATTCCACCTAGTGAAGTTCAATACAATTTAGCTAACTATCAAAAGTGTTACAGTTCTCAGGCTGATGCAACATCAACAAAAGTATGGTGGATGAAATAATGTAATTTAAAAACAATTTTAATATGATAAAACGTTTTTCCTTAAGTATTGCGATACTAAGCTTAATACTGAATCTATTATCTGTAAATGCACAAATGACACAGCATACTTATGACTTTAATAGTTTAACATCAGGTAATCTTAATGGACAGGATAACTGGACGACAGTTCTTAATTCTAATACTACTGTTACTTTTGATTTTATTGTTGGTTATAACGGCGGAGGAACAGGTGCAGTTACACCTGATAATTCTCCTGGTGTATTTTATAATCAGAGTGGAGGTAACTATGGGAGAACAGCTTCCAGAGTAAATACTCCTGCTTTTCCTTTTAACTTTGCTATAGGAGGAATAATGGAGATAGAAGCAGATATTAACACTGCATGGTGGGGTACTTTCTTCGGCTTTGGTTATGATGTAAATAATAACGGTTATATTGTTAAAAATATTGAACAACAATACCCGGCTTTTGAATCAACAGAAGGTGGTTTTGGTATTTACTTAACTCAACAGAATACTAATAATACTGTGTTTATGAAACCTGATGGTACTAAAATTCATATTGTATATGACAGTATTGCCGGGTGGAATACCTGGAAGTTCTTCATAGATTTTGATGCAAATGCAGGTGCAGGCTCTGTAAGTTTATTTGCTAAGAAACCGGGTGGAAACTGGATAAATATTCCTGGTGTTCAAAGTATAAATATGGGTATGACACCAGGTTCTAATGATAAAAAAGACCCTTCTAAATGGACGAAATTATTTATTCAAGCATTGGGAAGTTATGCAGGCTTTGACAATATAGTTATTCGTCAACCTAACACAGGTGGACTCATTTATCAATACATTTCATTTAATAATCCTCCCGGAAATCATCTTTCAACGGATGCTCCTTTTATTGTAAAAGCAGTTTCAAGTAAAGGCCTGCCTGTTACATGTACAATTACAGGTACGGCAACTATTGCAGGAGATACACTGGTAACTTTAACCGGAGCTCCCGGACTTGTTACTATTACTGCACATCAACCGGGTAATGCAACTATTGCAGCTGCTCAAAATGATTCTGTCTCTTTTACTGTAATTGATCCTTTAAGTATACTTCCTCAGGTAGATATTAAAAACCCGGTTGATAATAATGTTGTTCGTGCACCTCATCTTAATGCTATTCCTCTGTCAGTTGCCTGTTCAATTGGTCATCCGGAATTATTGAGCATATCTCAGGTTTATTTTACTGTTAACTCTCAAAGTATTCCTGCTAAAGAAACTAATAATGGTTATTATATAGGATACTGGACTCCTCCTGCGTATGGCACTTATACTGTAAAGGCCACAGCTGTAAGTTCGGGAGGGGTTACTGCTTTTAAGAATGCATCCTTTCAGGTCGTTCCTGATTCAACAACTTTAACGTATAAGATGATAGATACCCTACATTTTGCTAATGTTGCAAACAACAGATTAGATACTACTTTAATATTCCCTAGTTTTACCGGTACTTATTCTAAAGTAACTGCTTTTGTTAAGTATGATTGTCCTCCTGAAGGTTGTGAAGCATGGGACGTTATTGCTTATGCAAATATTAGAGGTGCTAATGGTGATTGGGTAGAATTGTTAAGATACATTACTCCATACGCTTTAGCTTGCGGAGATAGTATAGATATTACTGATTATGTTTCTCAATTGCAAGGAAAGATAGATGTGTCAATAGTATTTCCGGCTGCTTCAAAGGTTACTATCACTATAAAGTATTATGCGGGCTTCCCTACTTATAAATACTCGTGGATGAATAAGCTCTGGCTGGGTTCATACCCTTTTGGGACCTGGACCACAGGAGGTGTACCACTTCAACCGGTTGAGACAAGAATACTTAAGTTAAGTGATACAACTATCAAATCTGCTTATCTTCGGGTGCTGAGTACCGGACATAGTGGGCCTAATAACACTAGTAATTCTGCGGAGTTCTATGATGCAACACATAACTTTAAAATTAATGGAACAACTGCATTAACACAGCATTTATGGAGAACATGCAACCCAAATCCAACAGGATGTATGCCTCAGAGTGGTACATGGCAATATAATCGTGCAGGCTGGTGCCCTGGGACAATTCCTATATTGTGGCGTTATGATCTTTCAAATAAGATAGGTAACGACATAAACTTGATGTACGAATTTGCTCCGACTTACGTAGATCTATGTAGTTCTTTCAATCCCGGTTGCGTTACTGTAAGTGGCTCGTGCGATTGTTTAAATACTGAAAATCCACGCATAATGATAGCAGGAGAGCTTGTTTCTTTTTATAATCAGATCCCTACAAGCTTTGCTTTGGATGTAAACGAGACTTATTCTATTGATTATTTTAAATTAAATGTATATCCTAATCCTTCTAAAGGTATTTTTAACATATCTGCCGGAAAGCGTTTTAACAACAGTGCTTTCGTGAGAATTTACAACCTACAAGGTGTGTCTGTTAAGGATTTTGTATGGAATGGTGACGATATTTCTATTAATCTGAATAATCTGCCAAAAGGTATTTATATTATGAAAGTTAATAATGTAAATGGCTTTGAAAACAAGAAACTCATCATACAATAGATAGACTGTTAAAAAAAAGAGGCTGTTAGATATTAACAGCCTCTTTTTTTTATATGATTCGTAAGTAGATATTAAATTATGAACGATTATAGTGCATTTTGTAATGCTCAATGTCGGCTTCAACAAATAGCTCTCCTTCGGTCTCAAAACCATGACGCTTATAAAAAGGTATTGCCCTTAATTGCGCATGTAGATAAGTATATTCGTTAAGCGGCAACACATCTTCCAAAACCATCTTAAGTATCTGGCTTCCACTCCCGCCATTGCGGTAATCTTTGAGCACTGCAAAGCGTTCAAGTTTTATGCCGTTCTCGGTGTATCGCCAGCGGGCAGTTGCTATTGGTTTGTCGCCATCTAAGGCTAAATAGTGATTGGCTGTGGCATCAAATTCGTCCATTTCCAATAATGGATCTACTTTTTGTTCTATAATAAAAACATCTGTGCGAACCGAAAAGGCTAATTCCATTAAAGCTGCATCTCCTTTTGGTATTCTAATGTACTGTATCATTGATGTGTTTTATGTTTATTTTTATGATTTTTATTTTGATATGATTTATTTAATTATATCAAAATTGAATTTACAAAAGTATAAATTCTAAGATGCAATCACAATTCTTT
>CAIWDQ010000190.1 GCA_903911455.1 uncultured bacterium | reverse complement strand
ATGGGTGGTATGTACTAATAAACTCAACATATACTTCACTAAACTTACTAGGCTGTTCAGAAATGGACAGCCTTTTTTGTTTATATCATACCTATGTAATTTTTTAATGATTCTTTTTCTTTATTAAATTAAAAGTGTCTTATTTTTCTTCAAGAAAAGGTGGAATAAATATAATAAGATCCTATTGATAATAATTTTTTCTTCTTTAATAATGATGTTTTTTATTTTGATAATAAGAATTATCCTATCGAAATTGAATAAATTTACTTCGAAACTGTAAAAGACTGTTTATATGGTGAAAAAACTTTCCTTTTCCATCTGCTAGAGCCCCTTTTTCATCTGCTAGAATGCCTTTTTCATCTGCTAGAGTCCCTTTCTGTTTTGCTAGAATCCCTTTTTGTTCTGCTAGTATCCCATTTTGATTTGCTAGAATCCAAGATTCATTTGATAGAATACCTTTTTGATTTATCAGATACTTTTGCTTGTATTCAATGTTTCTTTCTTTTTATTTTAATTAATGAGATTGTCATTTATCAAAATAAAAACATTAGAATAAAAAATAGTCTTATAATAATAAATATACTCATCAAAATTATAAATAGTAAACTAAAAGTATAAATAAAAAAGCCACAGAAACAATTGATGTTTCTATGGCTTTATTTAAAATATGCTTGTTGTTTCTTTATTTTAATTCTACTAGTACCTGACTTTTAGGAACAAGATCTCCTTCTTTGACATTAACTTTAGCAATAACGCCATTCATAGGAGCCAACAAATCATTACTCATCTTCATAGCAGAAAGTACTAATAACTTATCGCCCTTTTTAACCTTATCCTTTTCTTTAACATATATTTTTAAAATTGATCCGGGAATAAAAGCATATATCTTTTTAGGATCCTTAGGCACATAAGGTTTGCGGTTAAGATAATTACTGCTTAAGTTAGTACGATACTTTACTCCATCAATATTAATGGTATCATACTTGCTTTCTACTTCTTCTTTTTCAGGATTCAACTTAGCTTCTTCCATTTTGAAAATGTTTTGAATTAATTAAAAATTACTCTGTTTATAAAACACTATTTATTAGAACGGAGGAATACCATGTTTTTTATATGGACGAGCTTCTTGTTTATCTTTTGAAATATCAAGAGAATGTATTAAGAAGTGTCTTGTTTCGTTTGGATCAATAACTGCATCAACATAACCATAAGCAGCAGCTACGTAAGGATTAGCGAATTTCTTTTTGTATTCAGCAATCTTTTTCTTACGCATTTCTTCAGGATTTTCAGCATTAAGGATTTCGTTTCTGAAGATAATATTAGCAGCACCTTCTGGTCCCATTACAGCTATCTCGGCAGTAGGCCATGCAAACACAAAGTCTGCTCTTAAATGGTTTGAACACATAGCAATGTAACCACCACCATATGCTTTACGCAAAATAATAGTTATCTTTGGAACTGTAGCTTCAGAATAAGCATAAAGAATTTTAGCTCCATGACGAATAACCCCTGCATGTTCCTGATCAACACCTGGTAAATAACCCGGTAAGTCAACTAAAGTAACTAAAGGAACATTAAATGCATTGCAATATCTTATGAATCTTGCCGCCTTATCAGATGAATCCACATCTAATACCCCTGCAAGGATAAGTGGTTGATTAGCTACAAAACCTACGGTCTGACCATTTAATCTTGCAAAACCAATAACAATATTAGCAGCCCATCTTTCATGAACTTCTAAGAAATCTGAATCATCACTTACAGCTCTGATAATGTTTCTTACATCATAAGGCAACTTAGGATTGGTTGGGAAAATATCGTCAATCTTATATGTTTTAGATTTAGGAGCTTTCTTTGGAAATGCTTCAGCTTTCTTAGTATTATTCCAAGGTAAAAAGGAAGCAAGTTTCTTGATTTGTTCAAAACATTCTTGTTCGCTTTCCGCAAAGAAGTGGGCATTACCTGTAACTTCAGCCTGAACTCTTGCACCTCCAAGTTCTTCCATTGAAATCTCTTCACCAAGAACAGTCTTGATAACTTCAGGACCTGTGATAAACATCTTAGATATCTTATCAACAACAAAAACAAAATCAGTTAGCGCAGGAGAATAAACTGCACCACCTGCACAAGGCCCAAGGATAACTGATATCTGAGGAATAACTCCAGAAGCCAGAGTGTTTCTAAAGAATATCTCTCCATAACCAGCCAGAGAGTTAACACCTTCTTGAATACGCGCACCACCCGAGTCGTTAATACCGATGATTGGCACCTTCAATTTCATGGCTATGTCCATGATCTTGGTTATTTTTTTAGCATGCATGTAGCCTAATGAACCACCTGCAACTGTGAAATCCTGTGCATAAATACATACAGGATGACCATGTAATGTACCTGTTCCGGTAACAACCCCATCACCTGGAAGATACTTTTTATCCATGTCAAAATCTTTACCTGAATGCTCTACAAATAGATCATATTCATAAAATGAATTAGGATCAAGTAAGGTTACGATTCTTTCACGGGCGGTTAATTTGCCGGTTGCTTTTTGTTTTTCAACAGCTTTTGTACCACCACCCTGCAAGGCTTCTTGCATTCTTTTTTTGAGGTCTATTGTTTTTTGTTTTATTGACATTGTTAGGCAATTTAATTAAAACTTACTACTCAAATTTATTTTATGATTTTTATCTTTCTTCAAACATTTTTTTTGGGACGGCAAAGATAATAATATCCTTTGAATATAAATCAAACTATATTTATTTTTTTTATTAACATGTCTTCTAATACATGTTTTATAAGCATTTATAAAGTTAATATAATATTAAATATTTTATTATTCCATTTTAACATCAAGAGCATCTCTTAATCCATTTCCGATGATCATGAACGCAAGCACCACTACCATAATAGCTAAGCCCGGAAGTATAGCAAGATAGGCTGCATCAAGAATTATTGAACCATAGTTTTCTTTTATCATCATACCCCATGATGGCATAGGTGGCTGAACTCCAATCCCAAGGAAGCTTAATCCTGCTTCTATTAGTATTGCTGAAGCAAAGTTAGCTGCTGATATAACTATAACTGCACCCATTACATTAGGTAATATATGCCTGAAGATTATCCTTGAGTTTCTGAAACCTAATGCTCTTCCGGCTTCAACAAACTCTTTTTCGCGTAAGCTTAATATTTGTCCTCTTACTACACGAGCTACTTCAACCCACATAGTTAGGCCTACTGCGATAAATACTTGCCAGAATCCTTTTCCTAATGCAAATGTAATTGCAATTACTAATAATAATGTAGGTATTGACCACACCACGTTAATAAACCATACTATTAAATTATCAACCCAGCCTCTGAAGAAGCCTGATAGTGCACCTAATAATATTCCTATCACTAATGATATTAATACAGATATAAAACCTACTGATAAACTTACTCTTGTCCCTATTATCAATTGACTTAATTCGTCTCTGCCGAAACGATCGGTGCCTAATAAGAATCTTTTATTTGTGATTGAAACTACTTTTGAGCGATCTACTCTTTTAATTTCACCATCGTTGGGGCTGGCTCCTGTAAATGTTTCGTACACTATTACATTACCTTCATTATGAGATGTAAATATGGGTACTGATGTGTAATTAGTCCTCTCACCATACAACATTTTATGTATGAAATTTGTGTGCTGCTCCTTTTCGGGTCTTGAAATATTAAGCATTTGTATCTTAAAGCCGGGTTTCTTGGCAGTTAGTTCCAGGTATTGTTCGTTTGCGTAGGGAGTGCTGTCGGGTATAATTAGGTAGCCAAGTATTGCTGTTATCGTTATTAATATAATGGTAAGAAAAGCTATCAGCGAAAGCTTATTTTTAATAAACTTACGCCAGGCTAAGGCTGATATTGATGCAGATGATATGTATTTCTTCTTTTTATAAAACATCTAAGAAGTCTGTTAATCTGTTTTGTTACTATCTTCCATAATCTTACGTATCTCCCTTTTCTTCTCGTTAATGCTTCTGAAGAACTGGTATATAAGTCCTGTAATTATTATTACGATTAAGATAAAAACCCATATATAATCCATATCACTGCCTTCGGAACCACCAAAATGAATTCCTTTAAAGAATATTATCTTTAAAAATAAAATAATAGCAGCTAAAATAACTATAAATCTCCATGAGAATTTGTAATTTGATTCCTCTTCTTCATCAATCCCGGGGAATTTTGGTGAACGGAATCTAAAATAGATAGGT
>CAIWDQ010000189.1 GCA_903911455.1 uncultured bacterium | reverse complement strand
CATTCGCCATGTCAGTAAGCGATATATAATCACGCTCTCCAAAAGTTACTATAGTAATTTCTGTTTTTTGAACAGTTATTTTTGCCATAGAAATTGTTTTAAGGTATTTGTATATTAGCGCTTCTATCTGAGTACGATTTTCGTATTTCTTTCACTTTCCTTATCTCAGAGGTGCGAAAAACTTTAAAACGACAAAAACCTTCATCACATTTTTTAATTATTGCTGTGTAAGTCATCTGATTATTTTTTTGCAAAGATACTAATAAAATTGCCTTCATAATTTATAATTCTTTTTAATATTTATAACCTAAGACAGGGTTTAAATATAAATGAGAAGAAGAAAGAAACTACTAATAATCTGACCTTCATTGCGAGGAGGAACGACGAAGCAATCTCATTCCTATGCCTTCATTCATAATTCATCATTATTATTTTGTTTACAAGATAAGTGTTATTTATCCCAGACCACACTTACATTATATTTTTTGAAATTTTCATCCTTTGTAATAATGATTAGATTTTCGACAAAAGCTTGAGATATAATAATTCTGTCAAAAGGATCGCGATGTTGATATTCTAAAGTTAATAATTCCTGAATGTGTTCAAATACTATAGGGAGCAATTCAATTTGATATTGTTCCATAATTCTTGAAATATCTTTTAATTCACCATTCAACTCAAGTTTGCCTAATGATAATTTGATAGCAATTTCCCATATTGAAGCTATACTAACAAAACAATTCGTTTTTATATCTTTTATCAATGTAATTGCTTTATCCGGTAAAGATGCATCACCATTAATAAACCATATTAGAGCATATGTGTCTAGTAAAATATCCATTACAAATATTCTTTAAAGTCTTCAAGTGGAGCATCAAAATCATCGTGCATCAAAATCATTCCTTTAGCACAACCAAACTTCCTCTCTTTAATGTTATTCTTCTTTTTTGATTTTAAGAAATCTACAAAATCATTTACCTCTTTTAATAATGAAGGAGGTAATGAACTGATTTTAGTAATTAATATTGTTGTTGTCATAATCGTATTTATTTTATGCAAAGATACTAAATAATTATGAATTGACAATTGGATTTATATTTATAACCAAAGTCAGGATTAAAATATAAAAGAGACGCCCCTCGACTTCGGTGACCCTTATTTATCGGTCACCGATTGAAGTCAAGGTGGAATTCTAAAATTAAGGGTTTTGAATATAGATGTCTTTAGTAGCTGTTGCAGAACATCCTGAAACAGGATTTGTTTCTGTAACACTTATAGTCCAGGCACCATACACACCACATGGATTGCATAAATAATCAGTGATACAGTTTCTGGCAGTTGATGAACTAAAGCTTACCTGACCGAAACCACTCCATGAATATAAATCACCATAAACATAAGGAGTACAATAATGAACAGTATCTAATGCGTGAACCACATAAGCATTACTTGGTGTACCTGTAATAACCGGAGTTGGTGCTGATTTAACAGTTACATTATAAACCGTTGGAGTAACAGTACTACATCCAAAAGAGTTGATGTAACTTACACTTACATTTTCTGTTCCTACGGTATTCCATGTAACCGTAATTGCATTAGTTCCAGCTCCAGCTGTAATAATACCACCTGTAATATTCCATACATAAGATGACTTACCAGCTTCAGTTGTATAAATATTTCCACTTGAATTATTACATATAGAAGTAGCTCCACTTACAGTAGGTACTGGTAAAGGATTTACAATAAATGCTCCAGATATAGCACTTGATTGTGGTGTTCCACAATCACCACTTACTACACAATAATAATATTTAGTACCTGCTGTAGTTGCCTGTGGTGTATAACTATAAGTTTGCGCACCATTATTTGATCCTAATGATGTTCCTCCGGTATTGTTAGCAGTTGTATTACTAAACCATTGATAAGTTAAATTTGTTCCTGTAGCTATTACTGATATTGCACTAAAAGTCCCATTTAAACATTGGGTTTGAGTAGCTGTTGACTGACTGCTTATACTAGGATTAGTACATGGGGAAGTATCAAATGACTGATCGGCTCCATATACATAAGCTCCTTGATTTTTTCCACCAAGATAAGTATATATCCCTACCAATCTGTAATGATAAGTTACATTAGGTGTTAAGCCGGTTAACAAATAAGTGGGATTAGCACTTCCAGTCAATATAAAACTTGGTGTAGGAGTTACTATAGTACCATAACTGATTGTGGTTCCATATTCAAAATAAAAATCAACTCTATAGCCATTCATAACACTTATAGATCCCGTTAATACAGCTGAAACGGATGTAATTAGTATAGGTGCGTCGGTTGTTGCAAAAGCAGGTAATACTTCAAATGCTCCGGATATTGCACTGGTTTGATTTGATCCGCAACTACCACTTACTATACAATAGTAATATAAAGTTCCTATAGTTGTAGCTTGTGGTGTATAGCTATTGGTTTGTGCTCCATCACCTGACCCTAGATCTGTACCTCCACTAGTACTTGCCGTTGCATTACTAAACCACTGATATGTTAAATTAGTGCCTGTGGTAGTAACTGTAATTGCATTAAATGGTACATTAATATAATGGGCTTGTGCTGCTGTCGACTGACTACTAATTACAGTTTCAGGATTAACTGTAAATGCTCCCGATACTGCACTGGTTTGATTTATTCCACAATCCCCACTTACTACACAATAATAATAAAGTGTTCCGACTGTTGTTGTTAATGGAGTATATGAATTTGAATTTACTCCAATTGTTGTCCCTCCTGAAGTAGTTGCACTCGTATTACTATACCATTGATAACTTATATTTGTTCCACTTGCTGTAACTGTAATAGCATTAAAAGTTCCATTGATACATTGTGTTTGTGAAGCTGTAGACTGACTGCTGATAGTAGTTAAAGGATTTACAGTTACTGTTGATGTTGTACTTAATGTTTTTGAACAAAGTGTTGTCATATTTTCAACAGTTACTAAGTTTAACGTCTGGTTAGAAGTTGCTCCGTTTACTGTTACAGTATATGTTCCACTTGCTAAAGTAACAGTTACTGGTGAAGCTCCATTAAGATTATAAGTAACTTGAGCATCTGTCGTCCCTGTAATAGTATAGATAGCATCGCTACCCGAACTAATAGGGCTGTTGTTTGAAGCTATAATTGCATAGGGTAATGGATTTACAGTTACTGTTGATGTTGCACTTAATGTTTTTGAACAAAGTGTTGTCATATTTTCAACAGATACTAAATTTAACGTCTGGTTAGTAGTTGCTCCGTTTACTGTTACAGTATATGTTCCACTTGCTAAAGTAACAGTTACTGGTGAAGCTCCATTAAGATTATAAGTAACTTGAGCATCTGTCGT
>CAIWDQ010000188.1 GCA_903911455.1 uncultured bacterium | reverse complement strand
TGAAATTAATAAACGTACGGCTTTCCATTCTTCTCATTATTAATACTATTAGAATGGAAACTAATAAAATTAATAATAAACAATAAAAAACCAATATAAATATGGATACAATGGACACAATACTGACGCACCGCAGTATACGCAAATATAAAAGCACTCCTATTGAAGATGCTATTATGAAACAGATACTTGATGCGGGCTTCAGAGCTTCTACTACGGGCAATATGCAGGTGTACAGCATCATCGTAACTAAGGAAGAGGATAGAAAAAAGGAATTGTGCAAATTGCATTTCGGTCAGAAGATGGTTGAACAGGCTCCTGTTACTTTAACGTTTCTCGCTGACTTTAATAGATTTAATAAATGGTGCAATCAAAGAGATGCAGAACCAGGCTACGATAATTTTCTCTCTTTTATGACAGCTGCAATTGATGCATTATTAGCTGCTCAGAACGTTGCAATTGCTGCCGAGAGCTTCGGTTTAGGTGTTTGTTATTTAGGAACAACTACTTACATGGCCGAACCAATTATTAAGTTCTTCAATTGTCCTAAAGGCGTAATCCCAATCACTACATTAGTAATCGGTTATCCTGACGAATCTCCAGAACTCGTTGACCGCCTTCCATATGAGGGTATAGTGCATGAAGAATATTATAAAGACTATACTGAAAAAGAGATTGATGATATCTATAAAGAAAAAGAGAGCTTAGAACTGACTAAACAGCTTCTATTAGAGAATGATCTGCCTAATTTAGCGCAAATCTTTACTAAAAAAAGATATACTAAGAAAGATAATGTGCAATTCTCTAAAAACCTGCTTAATACATTGATAGAATCAGGGTTCATGAATAACGATTAATCATTTTTAACATTTGTTTAAAATAATATTAACAGTTTATTGGCTAAAGTACTGAATAAAGTTATATATTTGCTGATTCATAATAGAGCTTAAATTTATGTAATGAAAAAACATTTGAATCTAATTATTTCAGGAAAAGTACAACATATCGGTTTCCGCTTTATGGCAATGCAAGCGGCCTATAAATATGGGGTATTCGGGTTTGCCAGAAACAAAAGTAACGGCACAATCTACATTGAAGTTGAAGGTGAAGATGAAAATATGAATAACTTTTTGGATTGGTGCAAAGTTGGACCTGTTGGAGCTAGTATCAAAGAGATAGAAATGGAAGAAGGAGAAATGAAAGACTTCACCGCATTTGATGTGAAGCACTAAAAACGTTAGTTTTAGTATTAATAAAAGTATTATTATGAAAAAAAAGAGAGTGCAGGCATTAATTAACCTGCACTTTTTTTATTTAGAATTGTTAATCTTTAAAAAATAATTCAATACAATTTTTTAATTTTGCAATCCGTTTATTAACATAAAAAATATATCAATATGAGTAACGCAATAACAGCTACCAATTTTAATTTTGAAGGGCAAAAAAATCTTTATATAGGCAAAGTAAGAGATGTTTACAACATCAACGATAAATATATGGTGATGGTAGTAAGTGACCGCATCTCCGCATTTGATGTGGTGCTTCCAAAAGGGATACCATACAAAGGACAAGTACTTAATCAGATCGCCGCTAAGGCTTTGGACGACACCAAAGACATTGTGCCAAACTGGAAAATAGCTATCCCAGATCCAATGGTAACTGTAGGCTTTTACTGCGAACCTTTTAAGGTAGAAATGGTGGTAAGAGGCTACTTATCAGGGCATGCATGGAGAGAATATAAAGATGGTAAGAGAGAAATTTGTGGTGTGCCTATGCCCGAAGAAATGAAAGAGAACGATAAATTCCCTCAACCTATTATAACACCGACTACTAAAGCCGTAATTGGTCATGATGAAGACATCTCAAAAGAAGAAATCATCTCTTTGGGTCTTGTAAGTGTTGAAGATTATAAATTATTGGAGAAATATACACTTGCACTCTTTCAGAGAGGTACTGAAATAGCTGCCGAAAGAGGTTTGATTCTGGTAGATACAAAATATGAGTTCGGAAAAATTGATGATACTATCTATTTAATAGATGAGATACATACACCTGATTCTTCTAGATACTTTTATGCTGAAGGCTACGAAAACAGACAAGCTAAAGGCGAGAAACAAAAGCAATTATCAAAAGAATTTGTAAGAGAATGGCTCATGGAAAACGGTTTCCAGGGTAGGGAAGGGGAGCAAGTTCCTGAAATGACTGATGATTTCATTCACTTAGTTTCTGAAAGATATATAGAACTATATGAAGGTATTACAGGCGAAAAGTTTGTCCGTTCTGATGTTTCTAATGTTATTGGAAGAGTAGAAACTAACATTAAAGAGTTCCTTAAAACTGTTTAATGAGCTTCTTCAGGTTCCACATGTACGTGAACCTCGCATCTTTCAATAGATTTACAGATTATATCTTCAACATTTGTTGATATTTTGTGAGCTTCTTCAATAGTAAGAAGAGGGTCAACGTGAATATTAAGATCTACAAAGGTATATGCACCAGATGTACGTATCTTTACATCATGAAAAGTGTGTATATCAGGAATGCTTTTTAATAACGAGTTCACTTTCTTAGTTGTCTCAGGAGAAGTTCTGTCTAATAATACATCTATTGACTGTTTTCCAATTCGGTAAGCGATAAAAATAACGATAATAGCTACCACCAAAGCAGCAATTGAGTCTGCAATATATATTTTAAAGTTCGCACAAACTAATCCAATTAACACAACGAAGGAACTGTAGATATCCGTAGAGAAGTGAAGCGCATCCGCTTCTAATGCCTGACTATTATATTTTTTTGCAGCTTTCATCAAAGCTCTTGATCTTGAGAAATCAATGATTATTGAAGCAATTACAACAACATAACTCCATTTATTAACTTCAATCTCCAACTTACCGGTAAGTAATCTGTGAGATGCTTCATAAATAATCCATATACAAGTAACTAAAAGTAGTAAAGTTTCAATTGCAGCTGATAGATTTTCAAATTTACCATGCCCATATGGATGATCTTTATCAGCAGGTTTAGCTGAAACCTTTACCGCAAAATAAGTAATGACTGCCGCTACAAAATCCAATGCAGAGTGAAGAGCTTCGGATAATATACCAAGACTTCCGGTAAGCAAACCAATAATTAACTTACCCGATGTGATTACGATAGCTGCTATTACTGAGACAAATGCAACCTTCCTTTTCTCTTTTTGCGCTTCAATACTTTCTATTTGCATTGTTGTTATTATTATTTTGCAAAGCTATAACCTATTTACCAATCCTGAAAGAATTTTAACTAAAAGTTATTACCGGATAAATTGTTGATAAATAAGTATGATAAACGAATTGTTAACTTTTAAGACTGTTTTCATAGAATTTACAGTAATCTTTAATGCCACATTCATTGCATTTTGGTTTGCGGGCAATGCAGACATACCTTCCGTGCAAAATTAACCAGTGATGTGCAATCGGGATAAGCTTTTCGGGAATATATTTCACTAATTGTTTTTCTGTGTCAAGTGGTGTTTTAGAGTTTAAGGAAAGCCCTATCCTTGCAGAGACTCTGAAAACATGTGTATCAACAGCCATGGCAGGTTTATTATAGATTACGGAAGCAACTACGTTTGCAGTCTTTCTTCCAACCCCCGGAAGCTTCTGTAATTCATCAACATCAGAAGGTACAATTCCCTTATATTGATCACATAACACGTTTGCCATCCCGATAAGGTTTTTAGCTTTATTATTTGGATATGAACAGGATTTTATTAAGTCAAACACTTCATCCTGTGAAGCTTTTGCAAGAGTTTGAGGAGTTGGAAAAGCTTCAAAAAGAGGAGGAGTGATAATATTTACACGCTTATCAGTGCATTGAGCTGATAAAATAGTAGCAACAACCAGTTGATATGGATCTTTATATTGAAGTTCGGAATTAGCAACAGGCTGTGTTTGCTGGAAATAATCCAGTATATGTTTGAATCTTTCTTTTTTAGTAAGCATTAAAAGATGTTA
>CAIWDQ010000187.1 GCA_903911455.1 uncultured bacterium | reverse complement strand
CAGTAATATTATATATTGAGTAAAAACATTCAAATCCATTTAAAATGTTTTTTATAAAATATATACAAAAGAAAAATATTTGGTATATTAATAGAAATCTTAAAGAGAAAAACATACCTGTTAAATATCTTGTTAGTGATTCGGCTGATATTATTTCATTTGCTGCCTTTTCATCTTCAAAACAAATAATGTTTTTGTACATATTAAAAAAATGTTGATTATGGTATTTAGAATCATCATTTCTTTTACCCCATGTTTCATTAAAAAATACTTTTAATGAAACTGTATAATAATCATTCATTACTTGGTATTTTAAATATTTTATATAAGGGAATTCACAATTAGAAATTGTTTTATCGTAGAGATTATTTTTATTTATTTTTATTGCAGATAATTTATCTGGCAAATCAGGTCTTAGTAAACGTAATATTATTCCAGTTAAATATCCAAAACAAATTAGTATAATTACACACATAATAGAGTTTAATTTAAAATTCCATTCGGATTTATAATCGTTATAAAAAAGCAAAATAGGATAACCTATAATGTTTAATAATAGAAATGAGCCAGGTACAAAAATCTCAAAGATACCTTTTGCACCTCCAATTTTTGGTATTTCCATAGTTACTTTATTTTTGAGTTATTTAATTATTTGATATATTCTGTATTTTTATTTTATTGTCATTTTTATAATATTTTATTTAACATTGTATTATTTTACGATCCAATCATAGAATAGATTGAAAAGGAAAGGAATAATTATTACTGAGGGGATGAAAATAAATACAAATTTAACCCAGAATTTATAAAATTTTAGTTTTTGTTTGTTTTTACCTAGACCTATTGTTGTCTTTGGAGCAATAAATAATACAAAAAAACAAAGAGTAGAAATAATTAATAGTTTTAATATTTTTGGTTGAATGTTTCTTTTCTCATTTATTTTTGCAGGAATATATTCAGATTGTAGTTTTAAAATCAAGTCTATTGCCTGATTTTGATTATTATTGGTAATTCCATTATTTATTAAAGAATCAGCTTTAATTTTTAAAATTTCTTTATAAGTAGATTTTGGAGATTCAAATAAATTGCCGAATAAAATCATAAAGTAAATAATGCCAATTAATATTAGAGATGAAGATAGATAATTTGACCAAAATTGTTTTAATTTACTTGGTTTTATTTCCTCAATCCAATTATCTATTTCGTACTTTATTTCATCTTTTGTTTTTTCATCAATACATTCAACTGCATACTCTAGTATTCCTTCATTTTTATTTGAAACAGATAATAAAAATACAAATTCTGAATATTTCTTGCCTATTTCAATTTCTAATTTAAATGGATTTAAATTAGTTAATTTTTGATCTTTTAATACATCAAGCAAACTATTATCAGTTAATTTTGATTTATTATTAGACGATATAATAATTTTTTTCTCAATTACAGCTTCATTAAGTAAATCTTCCTCAGGTTTTAACTGCATATTATTTAAAGAGGCTATATATAATTTTTTTTGAATTAAATCAAGTCTTTTATCTAGATTTTCAAGATCTCTTTGACTTATAAGCCAAGGGCCTTTAATTTTTTCTTCTGTTGGAATGTATAATCTACTCATTTTTTTATTTAAAAATTGTTATGCAAATATACATTTATTTTATAAGCAAATAAGAATTCATTAAATAAAATTAATTTTGTGATAAAGCTGATTAAATCTATTATTTCAAAAACCCACCAAATAAATCTAGAGGCTATTACGGATTACTTTACTCCTGTCCTTCGCACTCATAACCTTTGGGTTAAACCTTTCTTGTTTATATATACAGTTATATGATTAACCACTTCTGCTACTTTTGTATCATATCTCTAAGGTTTTATCTTGTGTTTTTTCATTTTTTCCGCACCTGCTCCTTATTTTATCCAGTGTGTCTGATCGTTTGCTTTCTGTTGTAAATACATTAAACCCACGAACTGCTTTAACCATCTCTTTTTTATCTATATAATTCTTTTCTATTACTTGATTATCTGAATGTCCCGTAATAGATTTTGTATTTCCTGTTCCCATAAAGATTTCAAGATTGGTAATATATGTTTTTCTTAAACATTTAAAGGTAAGTTTTCTTCCTGTTTTTAACTGATTATAATAATGTGTAAATCCCCTGCTGAGTGTATCAGACATTACCCTGCTCCTTTGGTTTTCAATCTCGGGAGCTAATATATAATTACCACTTTTCTTGTGCTTCATATAACCAAGCTCATTTAACAACTTTAAAAGAGACTCCGTAATAGGAATATAGATATATTTTTTCTCTGCTTCTGTATTTCTTTTTTGAATATGATTGACTTTATAATCTTCCACTTTAATATATTTAAACCCTTCATTTTCTTTTATATCATTCCATTTTAAGTTAATGATTTCTTCCCTTCTTCTTCCTGTCTCAAGTGCTAGTCTGATTCCATCTTTAAGCCATGGACGATACAAATTGCGAAAAGACTTCTCGATGCTTTCGTATTCTTTAACTCCATTTTCGGGTGTAATTACTTTAACTAAAGCTTCATATTCCTTTTGAGTGATAGCTTCAGGGTTATGATTTACTATTTTTCTTTTAACACTTTCAAAGTAATTATTAACTGTAATATTATACTGCCCAGCGTACCATTTCAGAAAAGAAGTATAATATCCCAGATGTTTATTAAATGTACGATTTGCTAAATTAAGTTTTTCTAAATGTTCAAAAATATGTCCTACCATTTCATCGTTGACATCATTTATATGTAGAGAAGATAGCTTGTATCCGTTTTCTTTTAAACACTCCACAAATACTTTAAATGATCTTTCAACATCTTTGATATGTTCTTCACTTCTTTCTTTAACTCTGTGGGCAGGTACACCTTCATTATGCAACCAGCCTATATATCTTGCAAGAGCATTTACCAATAAATATGGTTGGTTGTTATGATTTATGTTTTGAATGGGTTTATTTGATTCAACTTTATCAATCACATTTCTATCTTCTAAAACAGGATTATCATTAGTTTTTACAGTATCCTTTATCTCTCCATCAACAACTAATTCCACTTTATTCTTTTGCTCCATTAAGATATTATTTTTAACTTCATTCTCAAAAGCAACAGCCTGTATTATTGCTTCGTTAATATCTCGAGTATCTAACTTTTTTGTTCTTCTTTGATTGGTTGTTCCGCTAACATGAACATAGACTTTAAAAACATGATTTTCTCCATGCTTGCATTGAGATAAAGGCTTCCCTGATTTTTTACATATATCATATACATTGGTTTTACAACGATAACAATATACGGTAAGACCTTTCCATTTTTTGGATTTTGGGATATATAAAGGTTTAATGTTGTCCATCGGTTGCATCTTAATTAAATTTTAAGTATTAAGCAATATTGATAAAAAATCGGATTCTTTTTCTCCTAGAGGTAAATAGTCATTAATTATATTTTTAATTCTAATATTTGGATGAGTTGATTGGCTATTATTAAAAACATTTTCAAAATCACTTTTTAAAACAAATTGTCTGTAAGTGCCGTGATCTGTTAATATCCTAACCCCATTATTATGACACCACCTTTTAACAGACCTTTTGTCCTTGTATTGCAGTAAAGCCTGCAATTCTTTTATATAAAGCCGTTCCAACATCTTTTCATTCCTTTAATATGTATGACTTTATGTTGAGTTTAATTTTATCAATATTGCTTTAATACTTCCTTTTTATAATGTTATCGCTCTATATTTACTAATTTACTTACTTTATTCTTGTCCCTTAGACCGTTCAATTCATCGCTTCTTTTGTTTTCAGTATCGTCCGATTCGAATTCATGTTCTTTCTCTTCTTCTTTACCTGTATTTAAGATATAATCAACGGCTTTCTGTGCCTGAGAACTGGCATAAACGATAAACTTCTTATCATTTTTTAAGTGTTCCAACCAACTCTGAATATAGGAAGCATTGTTTTCTAACTGCTCTATTGGAATTCCTGCATGTGATTTAAGGTAAGAGGCACCCATTTCGGCTGTCAACTCCTCTCTTGCATAGTTTTCTGAACGCATACCTTTACTTTCTAAAAGTTCTTTTCTGTTTAAACGTTCTCCATGTCCGGTACTATGAACAAGTTCATGAAATAAAGCCCCGTAATAATCTTCACTTTTATCAAAGGTTTCCATTTTAGGCATATTTACATAGTCATTTAGTTTATCATAATAGGCTCTTTGCTGGTTGTGTTGTATTTTAGGTCTTTGAGGCATTTCGTCAATAATTTTTTCACATTCCTCAATGGGATTATTATCCTTAATCTCTTGTTTAGGTATCTTTTCCTTTGGAATATTTTCACATTGGTCAATATTAAAAACCCTGTAATATCTTAACATCGGTACTTTCTCCACTTCTTTGGTATCTTTGTTTTCTCTTTCCAACCATTTCCAAAATACTACTTCTGCTGATTTTTCTCCTTTTTTAATACTTCCGCCTAAATCCTTAACTTGTTTAAAGGTTAAGAAATAGTTCTGTTGATAATCCAGAGCTGACAAAAGCCATACATTAATTCCTTTATACTGTTTCCCGGAAACTAAATTCTTTGGTAAACCTGCTTCTGTCCAGGTTTTGTGCCAGGGAACAACTCCCTTTTCCAAATGCTCTATTATACGATTGGTAACGATTGAATATACGTCTGTTATTTTATTTGTGTTTTGATCATTCATAATGATTGCTATTTATTTAAATTAATAATGTTTTCTTTCGACTTTTTCCTTAATTCTTTTATATCTTTACCTCTATTTATTGTCTTATTTAATTCCTCTAATCTTTCTTCTGTAAACTCCAAGCGATTTATCCTAAATTTTTTGTTATTAAATATAATTCCTGAGATCTTCCCTCCACGAATGTAAGTTGTCAAGCCACATTCATGGATATTTTCATAAAAATCATCTCTTGAATCCGCTTTTTTATAGCAGGTTTTTAACATCCCTAAAAGCTGTTCTTTGTCCGTAGCCCTCCCTGTTCTTAATTTATATTGATATTCTTTGTCAGAGAGGGCTTGGACTTTTTTTTCTTTACTGTGGTTCACTAAGGAATTCCTTAATTCGGGATACTTTTCAATCTGGTATTCCTGTAGTTGTTTCTTAACTTTCACTAAATCCATTTTTGATAATCGCATTGCCTTGCCTGTCTTGTATTCAATACCGGAGGCACAGATATGTATATGGTAATGTTCTTTATCAAAATGCGGGACGGCGACAAACATTCCTTTCTCGTTGCGCTCTCTCACATATTGCCTTGCAATATCCTCAAGCTTGTCTAAAGTAATGTTTTTCGCATCATCTTTATGGAAACTGATAATCTCATGGGTAGCCAATACAGAGTTTATCCTTTTTAATTTTCGATACTTTTCATTCTCCTCGTATTGTCTTACCCACTCATTAATATCATTTCCTTTTAAATTGTGAGAAACAACAAAACTGTATCCTTTTTCATCAAATAATCGATCTTTATCGTTTAACATATAATCCAGCAATTTTTGAAAAGAATTTGTGTTTTTATGTGATTTGATTTTGATGATCATCTTGTGTAAGTAAAGCAATCAAGTGCTCTTTTAAGTTAGGTTTCTCTTTGATTTCCTTTTCCACCAGATCTTCTAATTTATATGGACACCTCAAAACGGAAGATATTTCCGACTCTAATTTCTCAATTCTTTTTTCAATCAATTCATATTTATATTCCCTATCGTAGCTGTATCTTTCCTTTTGTTTTACGATTGTTTGTATCTCATTTAAACATTGAGATAAGATTTGCTCCAGTTCCGCTACCTGCCAATGGTCCGGGACTACAAAACTCTGGTTGATATACGCCATAACAGCAGACTTTAAAAACTCAGTGATTTTCATATTGTGTGCTTTGGCAGTATTCACTATATTTACAAACTCTTCATTATCTTTTGAAAAACCTAAAGTAAATTCACGTTTTGAGGCTCTTTGTTTTCGCTTATGAAGGGTAAAATACTTTTTACGATACGCTTTTTTAGCCTGCTTAATCTCTTCATAGCTTCCCCAATCAAGTACTCCTGTTGACTCCAGATATTCCCACATCCCGCCTTTATGTTTTTTAGTATTACTCATCTTTTTTCTTTTTTACATTTATGGGTAATACAGCAATACTCTCCAATGCTTTACTTTCAATTTCGGGAATTGGAATCTTACTAAAATTATTAAATTTAGAATTCTTGTAATAGGGTCTTAATCGGGCTTTAATCGGAGGGTGGTGTCCGCATATGAGTATTGCCTTTTTAATATCTAACATTCTTATTTCGTCACTTGTCATTAAACTTCTGATTACTTTATTCCCCTTTTTATCCTTGTATTCATATTTACCGAGTGTTCGCTCCAGTTCTGTAGAAGTCTCCAAAGATTGTCCAGTAAAATACATTTTGGCAAAACAATTGGCTTTAATGCCGTCTGCTTCATATTTTCCATAGTTATGGATTATCTGGTTAAAATCCTGTACCAATAACATAATACCGGAACGGTGTTTACGGACATTGGCAACAGCTAATGGTAAAGTAGGCAGATTTAAAGAACTGGCCTCGTCAATTAGTAAGAAAATGTCCTGTTCTTTATCCGTAGGAAATCTTCCCAATAGAAAAGAGAAAAACTGTTCAAAGAATATAGAAGTCAGCACAGAGTAATACTTTTGGTCGGCGACTGAATTTTGAATATACAAAGCAGTAGGAGAGTCCCTGAACTGCTGAAAATCGATACTATCGTAAGATGTAACTTTTGCAACCGCATCATCACTGAAAATTTGCAGGGCTGCTTTACAGGTTGCAATTATTCCACTGGTTACTTTTTCATCATAGCTGATAAATGATTTGTATTCTGAAAAAAGAACTTCGTCTGCAAACTCACTGAATAGTGCGTCTACAGACTGAGGGTCGCCACCTAAACGATTGAGTAATTGTCGTACATTGTATAGATTTTGATATTCACTATCTTGTTTCTTTACAATTGTTATCAGCATAGAAATTAAATTGATGCCTTGAATTGACCAAAATGGATCTTTAGAATTATTTCCCATGGATGTATTTACTAACAAAGAGGAAACCTTCTGACATTCGGATGAGTTTTTAATTCTATTTAATGGGTTGTATCCCGAAGACTTTTCTGGATTGGTGAAGTTTAATACTTTTATCTGATAACCGTTAGATTTTAAATAACCGGCACTTTTAGAATACAATTCTCCACTTGGGTCGTGGATAATAAAACTTCCTTTCATTTTAAAAAGAGAAGGAATTAAAACAACAGATGATTTTCCGGTTCCTGTGCCACCGATTATTATGCTATTGGTGTGACTTGCCTTACGTGTAAGGCTTTTAGTACCCGTAAGACAAAAACCGTAATTAAACCTTGAAAGAAGTATTCCAGAAGAAGCAAAGGTAGCTTTATACTCTTTGTTGTCTTTTCCTATTAACTCTTCAATAGTTTCATAAAGGAATTTGAAGATGGACTCTATAATCTCAAAAAGGATTTTAAAGATGTTGGATATAATATTCATAACGATAATTTTAATGGGTTGATAATTTTTTCAGATATTCATTTAAATGATGAATGATCACTTCAGCTATACTTCCTACTGTCCATAAAGCGAGCATCAGTAGTTTAAAAGCTAACTTTAATAACCATTTCAGTAATTGTCCCAATAATTTCAATAGTTTCATTTTGCTTAATTTTTGATTAATTCAGATTAGCGGTGATTTCTACTGTGGCTCCTTTTTCTTCTAACAGTCTTTTGTAAAAGCTGGAGGTTAACTTATAATCTTCATCCTGTTTAGTGTTTTTTGGTTGATAGATGAGGTATATCTTTATTCCGCTTAGATTAGGTAGTTTCATTTGCGAATCAAAATACTGCTCAATAGCTTCAGGTTTAGTTTTCAATTGGTCAAATGTCCATTTATTGTAGAAAGAAAGTATATCAGTATTTTCCATCAGGTCACTATATATGAGCAATATCCTATTTGTAGCTTTGCTCTGACTTAGTCTGTTTAATTCTTTTGCAATCAGAAAATATACAGCCGAGTTATCTTTACCGACTGCTTCTGTATTTGTGTTTGCAATTGTCTTATTTATTTCTGCATAAAACTTTTTGACTTTTTCTGCTCTTTGGAATTTATTACTTAACCACTCATTTTCGGGTTCTAGGTGTGCTTCATAAGTGGTATTAAAGCTGACGTTAGTTATATACTGTAGATGAAAATCCGCCCCATTCCATAGATTGTTATTTAGATTAAATATAGATATTGCTTCTTCGGGTTTTGGCTTAGCAATTAAGGTATCTGTTATATCAACTATTTCTGAAAGCTCAGTTGTTTGAGGTTTAGGACTTAATTTTGTGCAAGCTGTAAATAGGATTAATATTCCTAAGACAGCTAAAAGAATGATATTTATTGTTTTCATGATTATTTCTCTTTTGTGTTAAAATTATAAAGATCAAAGTCATAATCTATATCCAGTTTTGGTGTAGCTTCTGAAAAGCACTCAGGTATTACATTATCGATACGTAATAGTAAGATGGTACTTTTCATTTTTCCGACAGTTTCTTCATAGTATTTTTGGATTTCCTTTAAACTGCTTTTTGCAAAATCATCAATTTGTAATGCGAGGACACCTTTATCCTGTAGTTGAGTATCCATATCGCTAATATGTTGTTTTAATGATTCTGCTTTAGAACCATACAGTTCTCTTTCTTTTTTAAGCTTCTTGTAAATATGATAGTTTATCTTTTCTTCTTTAGTCATGCTGTATTTATAATTTAAAAATGCAGAGACAAGGAAGATGAATAGATTTATCAATACAAAGAAGAAGGTTGAAACCGAAATACCTTCTTTACCTAAAGCCTGTGAACGGAAATAGCTTAATCCAAAGAAAACTAAAGAGGCGAAAAGGATGGATGAAAGCAGAAATATTCTCTTTTTAATAACATTGGTATATTTTTTATACTGCAACGCTACTAAATGTGCATACTCAGAAACTGCCAATGTAAATGGGATGGCTATGAGAATAGAGATAAGCAGATTTTCACCGAAGAACTGAAAAGATAAAGAGGTAAACAAAACTTCTGCTCCGAATAACAATATGTTTTTTATTCTTGTTTCTCTAAAGTTTTGATAAACCCCTTCAATCTTAAGATTCTTTTGTTCTTTTTCAGCTTGATTTTCTTTGTTTCCCAACTCATTAATAGAGTTGCTGGTCTTTTTGATCTCAGCTTCAACTTTAAGTCTGTCGGTAGCAACTTCAGGTTGATTAACTGCTGATTGTAGTTTTTTGCAAACCCTAATACCCAGCTTTTCATATCTGGCTTTTATTTCTTCGATAACTAAAATTATTTTTACTCCTGTGGCAGGAGGAAATTGCCTCTCGGCATAACTGGTAGCAAGATTTTTGGCAATGATATTAATTTCGTTTACTTCTTCTTTAATCATTTGCTCAATTTCTTCATTGTAAAAAATTTTAAGGTCTGATAAATTGTTTTTCATTTTGATAAAAATTTAAATTATTAATTAATATGATTTATTGAATCCGAAATCCTTAAATTTATAATTTCGAATAGTACTTAATGCTTCTTTGCGACTCAAAGGCTTTTCTGCTTCTTTGAGCATGGCTTCTGTGAATGATTTTTCGGATTGTTCTTTAGAGTAGTTAATAAAGCGGTTCTCAATTTCTGTAAAATCGGTAGAGGATGGGAAGATTTGCTGGCTTTCAAGGTCAAAAGCTGTGTATAGCACACATCCTTCTTCTTCTCGGTAATAAGGATGTATTTTCCCTATAGTTTCCATTGATCCGTCAGAAAAAACTTTAAAAACTGAGACGATACTGTTTACCGGGTCAGGTGTGCTGAAGCTGATGAAACCCTTGTCTGTATTGGCTTTTTTCATTGGGTGAAATCTATAATTTACATATCCAGTTCCATGTCCTGTTCAATATCATTATCCTGCTCCCTTATGTCTTCCAACTCGTCCATACGGTCAGATACGATATCTTCTTCCTGTTGGGTAGTGTTTTCAGCTTCAGGTTTTATATCTTTATCATTAGGTTCTTTAGAAGTAGCCTCCTTAGCACTTTGCTTTGTATCTTTATATTTTTCAGTGTCTTTTTCATCCAACTCCTTTTCGGTGCGTTCGTTCTTTGTTTTTTGATCCTGCTTTAATACTTCTTTGGTTTTATGCTTTTCATCTTTCTTATCCCTAAGACTTTTTAAATCTGAACTTCTTTGTTCTTTTTGGGGATTAACAGTCTTTTCAACTTTGTTTGTTTTACCTATTCTTGTCAAGCGAGCTAGTTGAGCATTTTCAGCTAACTGTTTACCGCTGGTTTTGAATTGATCTTTTAAGGCATATAAGTCTTTGGTCTCAGGGAATACAGGATTACCAATGGCATCGGTTGCAGAGTAGATGTACTTGTTTTCTTCTTTAATGTACCGTTTACTGATATAGCCAATTGCTATCCATTTCCTTTGTACTTTCCCTTCTTCATTGTTTGTTAATTTGTATTCAACTTTTATTGAATACTGTCCTTCTGCTGATTTTGGATACTCTACAAATCGAGTATCATTTCTGAATTTAAACATTTTATTAATTTTTAAATGATAACTAATTTATTTATTATTTATATTGAAGTCGCATCTTAACTCTGCAAATGAGTATTGCAATATTGACTCCCTTTTCTTTATAATTTTTAATTTGCAACATTACAAATGATTTTTTAAGTTTTTATTACTGTTATATTTACTATAGATTTACACTATATTTACGTCTAACTTATCGTAAATCACTTTGCAAAATTCTGATGATTTTCCTTGGTAAAGGATGCATGCGTGCATGCAACTGCATTTTCTTTAGATTTAATGAATGGATATTATTTACAGACTGGTAAACTATCATTTAAATCTCTTAAAATTTTGACAACTTCCTTTTTTGAAGTTCTAATTGCTTTTTGGATTGACGTATTTTTCTACGGAGTTAAGATGCCCTGCAGAATAGATATTCACAATATTAAATAATTATTTAATTCAATAAAAAAATGAAAAAGAAAACACAACAAGCTGATAGCACCAAGAATAGTAATGCATCGGCACAAAACAAGCCAGAAAAGAAATCCAAAAAAGAAAGTAAAACAAGTATTGAGTATCCTGCTTGGACAATGCCTGAGCATTTAAATGAAAAGGATCACAAAGACCTTAAAAGAGTTTATGAACTCTACAGTGAGGGGAAGTATGAACTTGCTCTATGTTTTACTTTAGACTTTGACACTATTGTCAGAGAAGAAATTCCTCCTAATGTTTGGAAAGAAATCGGTGGAACGTTAACTCCTAAAGAAAAAAAAGAATTATTAAACAATCAGGGGAAAATGAAAGAAGATGAAAACGAATTTAAAGCCGATAAACAGGAAAAAAATCTACAAGAAGCAGTAATTACAGTTGTAGAAGAAACCCCTTTTACAGGTGAAGAAAACGAGCCTAAAAAAGAAGAAGCAAATGACGTGGGCAACAACAATGAAAATGTTACATCAGAACCAAAACGGGGAAATGTTATAAAACCATCATTTCATTTTAAACATGGATTTCTGTTAAAAGAAGGTAAGCTTTTCACTTTTGACAATTTAACTATTGAGGGTAATTCTCAAATCAATGAAGCTAAGTTTTATAAGAAAACCGACTTGGAAGAATTCATTATTGAACATCATAAATCTTTTTTTGGTGAAAATACTATCATTATTGATAATCCAAAAAGCAATAATGAATATTTTCCGAATATGTTTTTGTTTGATTTTAATGACAGAGAAAAGCCCAGAATGTATGTGGTTGAAATAAACGTATCAGATGACAGTTTAGGGCTTCTTTACGCACGTATTACTCATTTTATTGCTTCATTAACCAACAAAAAGTATCAGAAAGATTTTCTTACGGAACTTAACAATGTAATTAATGCTAATGATGAATTAAAAACAGAACTCAAGAACCGATTAGAAGAAGAACAAGACATTTCGGAATTGTTATCAAATACTCTTGATAATAAGCCCGCAATTCTACTTCTAAAAGATAATGTTAATGTTGTATTGGATTTAATGCACACGGTCTACATTCAGACATGGGGTAAAATGATAAGACAGATTCTTATAAAAAAGTTCTTTTGCGATGATGAAACAATTTATGATGTTAATCCCCTGTTTGCTGATATTTGGAAGAGTGGCATTCAAAAAACTCAGGAAACGGTAAATGTTTCCGAAAATGATCATTTATGTGAATTGCCTGATAGAATAAGGAATATCTACAGGTCAATTAAAACAGCACTTCTTGAAGTGGATAGTTCACTTGAGTTTAATCCTAAGAAGCATTACATTTCTATTCGTAAAAACAAAAACCTTGCATTCATGCATTTAAGAAGAAAGCAAGCAGATATTGTTGTGATGAATCCTGAAGAAAGTACAAGGGGGCTTATCAAGTCCCACAGGATTAAATCACTTCCTGCTTCGGTACAGAAGTTTTGGAATGGTGAATGTTGCACAATTGTTGTGGAGAATTCTGATAATTTGGAGGAAGTTATTGAGTTATTAAAAATAATTGTTTTGAAAGTTAAATAAAAAAATTATTATTAAATTAAATGCCACATTTCATAATCATAATGTGGCATTTTTATTTAATATAGTTTCTATTAACATAAGGCATTTAAGTCACTTTTTTGAAAAAAAAATTAGATTATTTATACTTTTTCTTATTTAATAGAGTTTAATGTATCTTTAAAGTTTGTTTTATAAGTTTAATAATTTACTACATCAATTTCATTAAAAAACTTCTATAATTATAAAAGTTTTTTATTTCTTAGAATGATTTAATGAGTGTTGTATGGTACTTCAACACCTACAAGATTTTGAGCTATATTAAATAAATAATGTGGTATTTTTTCATGTTCAATTTCTAAAATTATTATACCATAAAAATCTCTTAAATTATTTATTAATTCTTTATTACACTCATTAGGTTTAACTAATGCTATTCCAAAAGGCATTACTCTTTTTATATTCTTTTTATTGTATTCAGAAAGAATATGTGTTATATAAGATGAAATATAATTATCTAGTGTTTTTGGACTCACCCCAATAGATATAAAACATTTTGTTCGGAAAAAATAATACATTAGCTCTTTTAAATAATTTTCTTTTTCTTGTTTAAATGTTTCGTTTTCAATTCTAGAAAAAAGAATACTATTACTATTTTCGTATTTTAAAGATTTATGAGGAAGATAACCATGTGGATGAATAATTTCTACATCGCAATTTCCAGTTATAATTCCTTCTTTATAATTAACAACGGTTTTAATTCCATTTACTTTAAGATACCATTCTATTATAGAATCGTAATTTAAATTAAGGATTTTATCAACAGTACTTCTTGTTTTTCCAATTATTAAAGAAGTTAGTGCCATTAATAAATTATTATTAGCTGTTTCAAAATTTAATTCAATATCTTCTAGTAAATTTGTAGATAAATTATTTTTTTTATATAAACACTCTTGTACTCTTAAAATGTAATCATTGTGATTTAATTTTGATTTTAAAGAATCAATATCTTTTTCATTATTCCCTGTAGGACTGATATAACCATCACAACACCTTTTTACTAATTCATCCCATCCAGGTAATCCAAATGCCCATGATGCGCCCGCACCTAACATTATACTTAATTGACCTTTTTTTAAAAGTTCTAAAATGAAAATCTTAGCTTGGTTAACATTTTGATAGATATCCCAATTATTATTTGTAAAATCAATCATTTAAATCCTCCTTATTACTTATTTCATTTATATTCTCTTTTTCATATCCATTGATTTCTTCAAAATATTTTAATATTAGTTTAATCATACATAATGTTTTTTCAATATCAGCTTGTTTATCACTAGGAATCCAGAATTTATAATTTCCAAAATGATCAAATAAAATATCTATAGAACCAATTTTTATGTTATTTTCATTATTTTTTAACTTGTCAAATAATTCACTTGTTAATCTCATTGAAGAAGTTTCAATTGAAATGATCTTCTGGTTTTCTTCACTACTTAATATTTTGAATACTTTAGATTTTAGCGGATTTTTTCCAATAATTTGAATTTTATCAGCAGATAATTCAGTTATATTTGCT
>CAIWDQ010000186.1 GCA_903911455.1 uncultured bacterium | reverse complement strand
CAGCAGAGCTCACTTCCTCTTCAGACTTATGACACAAAATTATAAAAAAAAGTTAAATGTCAACTATGAAACTTGTTTTGCAACATAGAAGGCATTCAAGGCACTTTTTATAAATATGCTTTCCGTTAAGTATTTTATTCTTACCTTTGCCAATTAAAATTGTACAATAAAACTATAGAAAAGTAGTTTATTATAACAAGGTTAATCTAAATAGCAGCTAAGTTTTTATAATAATAATGGACATTAAAGAATTTTTCAAGAGTCGTTTGTTTCTGAAACAACTATTATTTGCAGTAGTTTTAACTATAACTATTATTTTTCTCCTCATTGGATCGTTAAACCTGTATACACATCACGGACAGTCGGTAACTGTACCTGATGTAAGAGGTATGAAGCCTGAAGAACTTAGTGAACATAATGATTTTAGTGATTTTGAATTTATAGTTGTTGATTCGGTTTATGATGCTAAAAAAGAAAAAGGAAGTATCATTTCGCAAGATCCTTTTCCAAATGCTAAAGTAAAAAGAAGTAGAAAAGTATATCTAACTGTTGTTTCTACAACTCCTGAAAGAGTTAAAATGCCAAACCTAATTGATCTTACCATGCGTCAAGCTGTTTCTTTGTTAGAAACTTATGGGTTGCAAGTTGGTTCGTTAGAGTTTGTTCCTGATATTGCAAAGAATGCAGTATTAAAACAAAAATATAAAGGTGTTGAAATTGAAGCAGGCAAACCAATTGCAAAGGGATCAAGAATTGATTTAGTAGTAGGGCAGGGGATGGGAAGTGATAAGATACCAGTGCCGTTTTTATTAGGAAAGAAACAAAGTGAAGCTTTAAAGATAATAAGAGCATCAGCACTTAATGTAGGTGCTGAGGTGTTTGAAGACGTAAAAGATACTGTTCATGCACGTGTTTATAAACAAAGACCTGCACATGGTCCTAATCAATACGTAAAAATGGGGCAAACAATTGACCTGTGGTATCGTTCGGATAAGAAAGTAAACTTTGATGACCTTATCAGGAATTATAAGTTTGACTCAACAGCTAACAACTAGTATTATGAGATATAAAATTGTTTTTATTAATTCGTAATTGTTATGAAAAAAAGTATTCTGATAGTCCTTATATTGTTTATTGTAAATAATCTCTTTTCGCAAGAGATCATTACTACCTTAAATTCAAACCCACAGCTATTTAATAAAAGTAAAGTAAAGCATAGTCATTTAAAATCTGCTAATCAATCTTTACATTTGCCTTTCTTTGATGATTTTTCTAACTATACAGGTTATCCTGACACTAATCTCTGGAAAGATAATTATGTTTTTATAAACAAACAGTTTGGTCTTTATCCACCGAGTATGGGAGTTGCTACTTTTGATGCATTAGATCCTAATGGCGTGATGTATAATTGGGCTACAAGTTTTCAATATTTTGCCGATACTTTGACTTCTCAACCTATTAGACTAGATACTGTTTTCCAACCCGTTTATAAAGCATTACGCAAGAGTGATTCATTATACTTTAGTTTCTATTTTCAACCAGGTGGTGGAAGAGGTAATATGTGGCAGAGGATAGGTAATGCTCCTGATCCTGAAGATTCATTAGTGCTGGAGTTTTATAGTCCTGTTCTTCAGGAATGGGATCAGGTTTGGGGAACTAAAGGAATGCCTTTGGATTCAATTTATCTTATAGATAGTATGTATTTTAAATATGTTTTGATACCTGTTACTGATAGTGCTAATTATTATAAAGATGGTTTTCAGTTTAGGTTCAGGAATTATTGTAGCTTGGGTACTGTAACAAATGCAAGCTGGAGTAGTAATTGCGATGAGTGGAATATTGATTATGTTTATTTAGGGATCAATAGATCTAAATATGATACTACACGTAATGATCTGACATTTATTGAAGCTGCACCTTCTTTTTTGACTAATTATCAGGCAATGCCGGCTAAACAGTTTCAACAATCCGACTTAAAGACAACTCTTAATATGCTTTTGAGTAACCTTGATAAGATTACTCAGCCTTCATGGTATAAATATCAGATTAGAGATGCTTCAGGTAATTTAGTTCATGATGAAGATCGTGGAGAAATGAATATATCATCGTTCTGGTTAAGTGGTTACCAATCATCTGCTGTTCATGCTCAGCCTCCGGTTAGTTATACTTTCCCAACTGTTAATGGTTCAAATCAAACTGAATTTGAAATAAGACATATCTTTAAAGAAGATACTGCTCAAAACTTTCATGATTTCTGCCCTAAGAATGATACTAATATTTTTATTCAAAGGTTTGGTAGTTATTATGCTTATGATGATGGTACAGCTGAGAATGGTTATGGATTAACACCTGCGGGTTCAAAGCTTGCTTATAAATTTACACTTCATGTTCCTGATACTTTAGTGGCTGTTCAGATGTATTTTAATTCAGTTCTTGATAGTGCTAACTTAATTCCTTTCTATTTAACTATATGGAATAATAATGGAGGAATTCCCGGGGATACAATCTATTCCGGACAACAAATTACTCCACAGTTTGGATTAGGTTATAATTATTTTAAAACATATGTTCTTGACAGGCCTATTTCTGTAAGTGGTACTATATATGTAGGGTGGACACAGACGACTGATGATAATCTTAATGTTGGCTTCGACAGGAATACAGATTCTCATGCCAATATATTTTATAATACAGCCGGTTACTGGCAAAATTCTTTTATGTCGGGTTCTTTAATGATTCGTCCTTTGTTTGGTATTGAATCTTTAGGTATTAATGATATTACTAAAACTGATTTTGGGTGCAAGGTATATCCTAATCCTTTGTCAAGTCAATTCCTAAATATTGAATTAAAACCTGAACTTAATAAATCACCTAAAGATTATTCGATTCATATATTTGATATGTTTGGTAAAGTTGTTTATAAATCAGATTTTAAAAACACTCTTGATCTTTCGTTGTTAACTAATGGAGTTTATATGATTAGTCTTATTAATAAAAAAACTAATTTACAAAAGACATCTAAACTTATTATTACCCATTAATATTTATTTCCCTTATTTACTATTTTTATGATTGAAACTCCTGATTTAATTGAAGAGGAAGAACAAGATCTTTTTGAACATTATCGTATAGTTGCCGACAAAGGTCAGGGCTTGCTTCGAATTGATAAGTTCCTGATGACCCGCATTGAAGGTGCATCCCGAAACAAGATACAGAATGCTGCACATGCAGGCAATATCCGTGTAAACGATAAAGCTGTTAAGCCTAATTACAGAGTTCATCCTGAGGATGTAATAAGCATTGTAATGGCTACTCCTCCACGTGAGTTAGAGATCATTGCACAAGATATTCCCATTAATATTATTTACGAAGATGCTGATCTTCTTTTAGTAAATAAGACTCCCGAAATGGTTGTGCATCCGGGCTATGCTAATTACACTGGTACTTTATTAAACGCTCTAACGTTTCATCTTCAGCAGACTGATAAAAGGGAGGGAGTTATGCCTTATCTTTGTCATAGAATTGATAAAAATACATCAGGTATTCTTTTGATTGCTAAAAATGAGCTTACTCAGCAACATTTAGCCCGACAGTTTTTTGATCATACAATAGATCGTCAGTATATTGCTTTGGTTTGGGGCGATTTTAAAGAAGATGAAGGTACTGTAGAAGGAAATATTGGTCGCAATCCTCTTAATCGTAGAGTAATGTCTGTATTTCCTGAAGGAGATGCAGGCAAAGAAGCTATTACACATTACAAAGTTCTTGAAAGATTCGGATATGTTACTCTAATTGAATGCAGATTGGAAACAGGTAGAACACATCAGATCCGTACGCATCTTAAATATATCAGTCATCCAATTTTTAATGATGAGATGTATGGTGGTAATATTATTTTAAAAGGCACAACCTTCTCAAAGTACAAACAATATATTGATAATTGTTTCAAAATTCTTCCACGTCAGGCATTACATGCTAAGTCTTTAGGGTTTATTCATCCTACAACAGGTAAACGTATCTTTTTTGATTCGGATTTGCCAGCAGATATGGAAACTGTAGTTGAGAAATGGAGGAAATATTCTTCTTTTAACGAACTGGAAGAAGAATAAAGATATTCTTAATAAAGTAAAAGAGCTTGTCTAATCTAAGGCAAGCTCTTTTGTTTTTTATATAAGTTAATTTTAAATAGTTTTTATTGAGTATTACTTCTAGTAAAATAATGTATCCAATAATCTATTCTTACTTTTTGCTTTGATTTATGATAAAATTAGAAATCCCTTTTTGATTTCATCATCAATAATATTTATCCATATGATTGAAAGACTATACTATAGTGTAGTATAAATCCTTTATACTAAAGGAAACACACTTTCCCCAAAACCAAGCGTACTTTAGGGAGAAGTACGCGTACTTTAGGGAGAAGTACGCGTACTATTGGGAAAAGTACGCGTACTATTGGGAAAAGTACGCGTACTATTGGGAATGTTACGCGTACTTTTGGGAAAGTTACGCGTACTTTTGGGAGAAGTACCCGTACTTTTGGGAGAAGTACCCGTACTATTGGGAAAGTTACGCGTACTTTTCCTAAGCAGTTATTTACTTAATTTGTGTCATTCTCTAAAAGTCTAAAATAAGTTTTAGTTTTTTATAAAAATAATAATTGCCTGTTAACTTCAATTAGATTATTTTTGCCTTTTATTTTTGATACTAAATCTAAGAGTAGATTTTTTGGTATGCATAAGATTAATTACTATGGTTAGAAATATCCAAAACGAAAAGAGAAAACCTATAAAGACAGAACAAATTAAAGTAAAGGATACTTTAGTTGATGATTCAAAAATTTGGTGGAAAGACAAGACAAATCTATTGCTGATTGCTTCCCTTTTAGTTGTAACTTTTATAGTATTATCTCCGGTTCTGAATGCTGGTTTTGTTTTATGGGATGATGACTATAATGTTTTTGAAAATCTGAATATAAAAGCATTGACTTTTCAAAACATTAAAACAATTTTTACAACAGCTTGCGGATCTAATTACAATCCTTTAACAACATTAAGTTTTGCAATAGAACATTATTTCATCAAACTCGATCCTTTTTATTATCATCTTCACAATTTAATCTTACATCTTATCAATACATTGCTTGTTTTTTGGTTTATGATGCTTATCGGATTAAAAAGATATTGGGCTTTCGTAGTAGCATTATTGTTTGGCATACATCCGATGCATGTTGAGTCAGTTGCCTGGATTACTGAGCGGAAAGATGTTTTGTATGCACTGTTTTATCTGGCTGCAATCATAAATTATATCTATTATCAAAGACTAAAGAATATAAAGTATCTGCTTTTAATATATACATTCTTCTTATTCTCTTTATTAGCAAAGATTCAGGCAGTATCATTGCCTTTAACTTTACTAACTATTGATTATTTAATGAAAAGACCACTTAAATTTAATCTTCTTATCGAAAAGATACCTTATTTTTTATTATCTTTTGCTGTTGGGCTTTTGGGAATACATTTTCTTAAGTCAAGTCAGTCATTAGATTACTTAAATTATAATTTATTTGAAAGAATAATGCTGGGTTCAGCCTCATTATGTATTTATCTTTACAAAATAATAGTCCCCATCAATTTGTCTATTGTTCATAATATGCCAATGCCGGGCAAATTTGCCAGCATTTATTATATCACTCCTTTTATTATAATATTCATTGGGATAATAGTTTACTTATATAATAAAAATTCAAGAGCTATAACTTTTGGGATACTGTTCTTTTTGTTTAATATTGTCTTTCTGCTTCAAATGGTGCCTGCCGGAAATGCATATAATGCTGAGAGATTTTCGTATATATCCGGAATAGGCTTATTTTATATTATAGTATATGTTTTGGAATGGTTTATTACTAAAAGAAAGAACTTAAAAACACCTATAATAACTTCTTTAACTATTATAATTTTGATTTTTTCTTTTATAAGTTACACCAGAGCACAGCAATGGAAGAATACTGAGACACTGTTTAGTGATGCAAAAGCTAAAGAACCAACTTTGCCTATAGTTTATACGGTAAGAGCGCGTTATTATATTGAGAATAAAAATCAAGCTAAAGCAATAAGTGATCTTACAAGCAGCCTTAACCTTGAAGTTAATGATCATGCATATATTCAAAGAGGTGTTCTTTATTTTGAGCTTAATGATTATGATAATGCTTTAACAGACTTTAATATTGCAATAAGCCATAATACACTAGATTCGAATTGCTACTTTGATAGAGGTTTAATTTATTTAAATAGATTGAAATTAGACTCCGCATTAAAAGATTTTAATAAAGCATTAACAATTAATCCAACCTTTAATAAGGCAATAGGGAATAGAGCAACAGCTTATTTTCAATTAAAACAATATGAAAACTCAATTAAAGATTGTAATGCAGTATTAGAAAAGTATCCTGAGAAAGGTTTCTATTATAATTTAAAAGCTTTAAGCGAAGTTGAGCTTAAACAGTATGAGCAGGCTCTTAAAGATTATGACTTTGCTATTAAAACAGGTTTTGATGAAGGCTTAGTATATAGCAATCGTTCACAATTATATTTTAAGATGGGAGAAAAAGCGAATGCACTCAATGATGCATTGAAAGCAAAGAGTCTTGGACAGGATGTTTCCCCGGAGTATATTGAATATCTTAAACATTAGGATTTAGATTTAACATCATAAACATTTATTTTTTTAAATAAGAAAGTTAATAACCCAATCAAAATGAAAAAAATTGTTCTTTTATTCAGTCTTATTACTATATATGCAATAAATATTACCTATTCTCAGGAAAGGTTTAAACTAATACCTACTCCTCTTCAAGTTGAAATGAAGAATGATACCTTCTCATTTACAATTAATACCTGTATTAAACTGAATTATCCTGATAGTTTTCTTAATAATGAAGTAAGAAAAATAGTTCAGACAGAATTACATTACATGCTTCAAACACAAAAGAAAGCTAAAGCTGATTATATTGAAATGGTGATGGCTACTTCTTTAGATGAGTTAAAAACAAAGCTTAAAGCTGATAATCTAAATATAGATTTTGACCCGGGAGACGAGGGTTATGTTCTTAATATCTCAAAAAAGCATATTAAAATATATGCTCTTACAGATGCAGGGATGTTTTATGGTGTTCAGACATTTGAACAGCTTGTTTCAGCTAATTCTTATGAGGATAAAATAAAAGCAGCTGCAATTTATGATAAGCCTGATGTTAAAGTAAGAGCCTGGCAGGATGATATAAGTCGCGGACCGATACCTACGCTTAATTTTCTGAAGGAGGAAATTGTAAAACTCTCTTCTTATAAGTTAAATTACTTTACATTATATACCGAACATGTTTTTAAACTAAAAAAGCATCCAACTTTAGCTCCAGATGATGGAATAACTGCTGAAGAAATCTCCGAATTAACCGAATTTGCAAAGCAATATCATGTTGAATTGATAGGTAACTTTCAATCTTTTGGGCATATGGAGAAGATACTAAGTAAGCCAGGATATGAATACCTTTCCGAAAATCATCATATCATATCACCGGCTTTAGAAGATAGTTATAAGTTTTTGGGTGATGTGTATTCTGAGGTAGCATCTGCATATAAAGGCAGGTATTTTAATATTAATTGTGATGAAACCTTTGGTCTGGGCGAAGGTAAATCAAAGGCTATGGTTGATAGTATGGGAATTGGCGGAGTTTATTCGTACCACATAAATAGAATTGATAAATTACTTAAACCTTACAGGAAAAGAATTCTGATGTGGGGTGATATAGTTGCCAATCATCCCGAGATAGTTAAGAATCTTCCAAAAGATATGACAATTATTTCGTGGGGTTATCATGATGCTGCAAGTTTTGATTATGCTATTAAACCTTTAGCAAAGTCTGGACTTAACTTCTGGGTGGCTCCCGGTATAAGTTGTTGGTCGCAGGTGTTTCCAGACGAAAGGGTAGCAACAATAAATATTTTTAATTATATAAGAGATGGTGTGAAGTATGGAGCAAGAGGTGTACTCAATACTTCATGGGATGATGATGGAACTAATCTCTTTAATAACAACTGGTATGGGCTGATTTGGGGAGCGGAACTCTGCTGGAAGTCGCCCAACATTAAAAATGAAGGTGATATTTCTGTTCTTGAAAGAGAATATCGTTTAAAAGACTTTAATAAGCATTATGATGCTTTGTTTTATGGTTTAAAGAAAGCAACTATGACAAGAATTATTAATTCTTTTTCTGGATTTCATCAATCTAATCTAAGAAATGTTGAAGGGAACGGAACTTTTTTCTCAGGAATCTTCCCCATTTATTCAGAGAATATGCAAAATGAAATGCATGCTGAGAATATTGTCTTGTTAAATAGGCTCGATAGTCTGGATATACAGTTTCATATTGCTGTACCTGATGCCCAAAAGGATTTATTAACTTTAACTTGTCTAAATTTTGCAATGAAGGAAGTAAGAGCAACTTTAATGAAGAACCTTTTAAGAGTAAATCTTTATAATTTTTTGAATAATGACATCACAATAAAAGAAGAAAAGCTTAAAGAAAAGCTATATCTCCTAATCATAAGTTTAAAAGACTTAAAACAAGAGTATATTTCATTATGGAGTAGAGAGAACCGAGGCTGGTGGCTCTCAGAAAACCTTAAGAGGTTTGATAATTTAATAAATAGTCTTGAGAATATTAGAGGTTATTGTTTAATTGATATATCAGATACACTAAATGAGGATGGTAGAAAAGTAAAACTTCGTTCAGTATTCGAAAATCTTCCGGTTAATTATACTCTTGATGGTTCAGAGCCTGATATTAACTCGCCTAAGTATACAAATCCTATATCAATAACTAAAGATTGTATTATTAAAGCAAGAGTTATTGAAGCTGAGAAGAGATATGACATAGCATGTGATAGTATTATCATACATAAGGGTATAGGTAAGTTGCTCCGACTGAACAGTACGCCAAGTAAGTATCATCCTAGTTATAGTGGGGGTGGAATTATGGCTTTGCTTGATGGAAGGACTGGTAATGCCGACAATATTCGCAATGGCAGGTGGCAAGGATTCTCAGGACAGGATATAAATGTAGAGATAGATCTAGGGAAAACAGAGAAGTTAAATAGTTTTGCGATGGGTTTCTATCAAAATACTCCAAGTTGGGTGTTTCTTCCTAAACATCTGGAGATTTATACTTCGGATAATGGTGTGGATTATACATTATATAAGAAACTTACTCATGATGTGGATCAAAAGCAGACTAAAGCGATTAAATATACCTTCGAAACCTCCTTAAAAGGTTTAAAGACACGATACATTAAAGTAGTTGCAGTGTATTTTGGTAAACTTCCTGAGTGGCATACTTCAGCCGGAGAAGAATCTATGTTGTTTTCGGATGAAATTATTATAAGATAGGTTTAAATTCCCTCTTATTTATTTAATATTTTCTTCAGCTTTTTTTCAAAGTATCCTTCCAAAGAGGTAAGTTATACCTATCGGGGGATGACTTATACCGCTCCAGAGGTAAATAATACCATAAAATATGTAAATGATACCGCTTGGTATGTAAATACTACCACGAAATATGTAAATGATACCACGAAATATGGAAATGATACCTGCTGGGGGAAGACTTATACCACGAAATATGTAAATGATACCTCTTGGAATGTAAATACTACCACGAAGAATGTAAATAATACCACAATAGGACAGTGTGTTAACAAATTATGTTTTAATCTCATCTAAAGAAATGAGATTAACTAATTCTAAGACATTAATGTTTAGAATTCTAATTTAAATAACTAATACAAAGAATTTGATAATTGAATTGCAAATTATGATTGAAGATAAGCAATGGCTTCTTCTTTTGTAAGAAAGAATTCAAATTCATAATTAGTTATGTCTTTCATTTTTAGTTTTAAAATTGATAGAATTGCAGCAGGGTAGGGTCTGTTTAAAACAATAGCTTGTTTGATAAATGTGAAGTTTTTTAATAATTCTGTTAAGTATTTTACTAAATCAGGAATATCTACCATCTTAAAAGTAATATTAGACTGACTGTGATCAGTAATGATTTTTAAAGTTCGTGGAAGCGTTTTGTCAAGTGCAGAGCTTTCTAGATGCTTTATCATATCTGATATTGAGATATCTCCATTATATGTTACTTCAAAAATATTAGTTCCAATATTATATGTTTTTTCTATCATAATAAAAATAAATTTCCTCAAATGAGTGTTTAGTTAATTATGTTTCT
>CAIWDQ010000185.1 GCA_903911455.1 uncultured bacterium | reverse complement strand
CTTATACTATATTTTGTTGTCAACTTATTAATATAACAAGTAAATTATGAATCTGATTTAAATAACCTCTTATAGTAAAGAATTATTATATTATTTGAACAGAACAAAATTACTTATTATTTCATTACTATAAATCATTATTAAAATCAAACATCTATTTTTTCATATCTTAAATTTCTTTTCCTTTTAAATATTTTAAAATGTTAGAATATCCTTTGATAAATTTGTTGTGTCTAATAACCAACAAACCTATTATTCACAACACCCACAGATTTAATATATTTTATTCTTTAACTCTTTATTTATTGACAAAATATCATGTTTTTTTTTGCAAAAGATCGAATGATTCTTGTAAAAGATCGAATGATCCTTGCAAAAGATCGAATGATTCTTGCAAAAGATCGAATGATCCTTGCAAAAGATCGAATGATCCTTGCATAAGATCGAATGATCCTTACATAAGATCGAATGATTTTTACAAAAGATCGAATGATCCTTATACTTTACATCCCAATTTTTTCGCAAAATGTACTGTTCTATCTTAAATCAATGGGGCTATATCTAAGTTGTCTCTTGTATTGAAACAACTTCAGTGTTTTCTTTAAACAAGAAGCATTTTGTAATTGCAATTTAATGTTTAGCATATTCAACAATTCAATTATTCAACGATTCAAGAATTCAATTTAGAATTTCGTAATTCGTAATTCGTAATTCGTAATTTTCTTCTGTCTTCATTATTAATTTTTAATTTTTAATTTTTAATTATCTTCTGTCTTCTCAGTGACCTTGCCTTGCTCCCTCGCCTTTGGAGAGGGCTGGGCTGAGGTAAAAAAAAAGAAAGGGAAGAGTGTGATGAGCACTCTTCCCTTAAGAAAACATTCTTATTTATTATTTACAATTTTAATAGTACGTACTATTTCGCCTGCATTACTCTTTACGATAATACGTGCGGTATAGATTCCTGCTGCAAAGTTAGCGGCATCTAATGTTAGGCTATGATCACCTGCTATTTGATTTTCGTTAACCAATGTACTTACACAAGCACCTAAATAGTTGTATACTGTTAAACTTACCTGTCCATCAACTGGAAGTGTGTAGTTAATCATGGTATTACCATTGAAAGGATTAGGATAATTGCTTAATTTTAATCCATCGGCAATATTCTGATTGTTGGCAAGAGTTGATTTTAATTTATCAACGCTTAGTACTGCATTGCTTATAACACCGAAAGTACCGTTAGCAAGTTCGTTAGCAGGGTTAGCTGCAAGAGTAAAGTTAATTTCATTACCATTAACGAAAGCTGCTTTAGTTTTCAGTTTTAAAGTAAGCAGGTTATCCATAGCATTAAGGTTGAAAGGAACATTAGAGAACCATCCAATTCTTAGTTCGTTGCCATTAACAGCCCATTGAGCGGTACTATTGTTAGCATTCATCACTACATCCTGAACATCAACCAGACTTGCATCGAAGTTAAGTATTATTGAAGCAGCACCTACTACCGAAGCATTAACGATGCGTACAGGAAGATCTATAGTTTGACCGGCAGCAATTAGTTGTTCGTTGTTGCTAACTAAACTTAAGTTATCACTTGTAGTTTTTGAAGGACTGTAACTCTGGTTAAAGTCTCCTGTACATAAACCGTACATATCATAAGTTTTATCACCACCAATAAAGTCAGGAATTAAAGTCATATGTGGATATGATTCAGTAGCAGGATTTCCAGTCATTTTATCACCTTTTGTCCAGAAAGTCCATGTTGTATGGAATGGCTTTGCATTTACAAAATGCTGCAAAATATTAGAAGCATCAGTTGAGTTGATTGTTAAATTTCCTTGAGTTCCCTGATCACCTACATCACCAGCATGGAACCTCACTTTTTCAATGCTGCCACTAATATAATAAGAAGATGGACTTGACACATAGTAATTAACCTGTGCAGCATCAGTACCATTTACACTACCTGCATCAGCATGTATTGAGCTAGCATCAATATAATAAGTTCCAGGACAAAGATCACTAAATGTATATGTAGCACCTACACTTGTTAATGTTGCAACAGGAGTAGGAGAATTAACATTATAAAGAACAAATGTTTTATCAGTTCCTGTCAAAGATGTTTCGGCTCCATTATAATACATATTATTCCCTTTGATGTTTTGAAGAGCATTAACACTCATTGTGCCAGTGTAGAATGTCCAATCATAATTACCTAAACCAAATGGAAGGTTGTCAGCCACTCCAGTAAGTGTAATAGTATATGCTCCAGGAGCAGCTCCAGAAGGAACACCAAGACAATTAGCAAATGTTAAACTACCAGGAGTTTCTCCAGTTACTAAACCATAAAAAGTAGCAGACAAACCTGAATTGAACTCAGTACCATAACATTTACTTTTATTATCAACATAAACTGTCAATGTTTTCTTATAAATATTTAAAGTACCGTTAACTGGAGTAAAGTAATAATTTGTTGCACTCAAACCAGTAACAACAGGAGTAATAGTATAAGCACTACTATATTTAGAAGCTACATCTGTAGCATTACCGCTATAAGTAATAGTACCAATACCAGAAACAACGCCTATACCATCAGGACTAATATAGCCGGTTATAGTAGAAGTATAACCACCACTGTATACATAACCATCATAAGTCTTACTTTTATTATCAGCTGTTACAAGTAATTCTGCTTTAGTAATATCAACCGAACCAGTATAACCAGTTAAAGTATAATTGCTAACATCTGTACCACCTAGTAATAATGTGCCAACAACGGATATTGATTGTGAACCATAATCTTTGCTTGCTAATGTTCCAACACCTGCTATGGTTAAATTATCACCACTTATCTTGTTAGTTACGGTTAAAATTAAATGATCTGCATCTGTTGTTCCATCAAAAGGACGAGAACCATATAAATTTACAGGTAACTCTGTAATATGATAAGGATTAAAACTTGGAGCTGTAAGAGTATAATTACCACTTCCTGTTCCTGTTAATGACAAACCACTTTCAGTGATTGTTGTTGCAGTAAGTACATATATTGTATTATAATCATAAGCCGCAGTACCTGTTAAACTTACATTATCTGTATTACCAGTATAAGGTTTCCCATCACTTGTACTACCAGAACCAGTTGTTTCAGCAGTAATCAAAGCAGCAGAACCCGAGTTTGGTGTTGCTGTAGTATTACCATCATAAACTTTACTAGAAGGAAATACTAAATCTCCTAATGCTGTTAAAGCTTTAGCTGTAATAGTCTTAGCAGAAGTTAGAACTGTCAATGTATAGTTTGTGCTACCTGTTCCTGTTAAGGATAATCCACTTTCTGTAATTAGATTTGCTGTTGCTACATCTTTTGTGTTAAAATTATAAGCAGCAGTTCCTGTCAAACTTACATCATCTGTATTACCAGTATATGGAATACCATCTGTTGTTGTTGTTGATCCAGGTGCTTCAGCTGTTTGAAGAGCTGCTGAACCTGAAGGGGTAGAAGTTGTAGTTCCATCATATACTTTATTAGAAAAGACAAGTGTGCCAACCGCGGTTAATGCTTTGGTTGTAATATTAGCACTTACTGCTCCATTTTCT
>CAIWDQ010000184.1 GCA_903911455.1 uncultured bacterium | reverse complement strand
GGCGCTCATTACCAATCACTCTATCATTCTATGAATAGTTGGGATAATGCATACGAATCCACTTTATATAATAACAGCCATTTTATTATCAGGCTGAATGCATTTTTCCTCTTGTTTTCACATTGGGCATGGTTAAATACAGAATTAAAAGATGGTGGTATTAAAGGAGTAAAATTCCCTTTAGTATCAGATTTATCAAAAACTATTTCACAAAACTTTGATGTTTTAGCTGGTGAATTAGATTATGATGAAGAAGGTAATTATCAATTCAATGGAGCACCTGTTGCTTACAGAGGCTTATTCTTAATTGATAAAGAAGGTATGGTTCAACATCAAGTTGTAAACAACTTACCATTAGGCAGAAGTATCGACGAAGCCTTAAGAATGGTAGATGCTTTACAGTTTTTTGAAGAAAATGGTGAAGTTTGCCCTGCCAACTGGCACAAAGGCGACAAAGCCATGAAAGCTACTCATGAAGGTGTATCAGAATATCTGGGGAATAAATAGGAAATTTTTTTTCATGATTTGTTTTTTGAGCCTGTACGGTACCCACTGTGCAGGCTTCTTTTTTTGCACAAAAATGGGTTAGAAAGTAATTTGGGAAGAATGTAGTGCGGGGGATATTATTTAAGTCCTACACAAAAAAACTTCAAACTCACGAAAATATATTAATATGAAGCTCTGATAACTTCGGCAACGATTAATAAATGTTTCTAGACGTCTTGGAACTTCCAAGTATAGTAGAAAAACGTTTCAATACACTTTGGTACTTCCAAACAGTGTAGAAACACTTTTCGGCACACTTTGAAACTAAATTATCGTTTTGAAAAACTTTTCAAGAGTACTTGGACTTACCAATTAGTTTAGAAAAACGTTTCAATGCATTTGGGAGTTATCAAACAGTGTTGAAAAACTTTTCAATTGTACTTGGACTTACCAACTTGTGTAGAAAAACGTTTCACAGCATTTGGGAATTACCAAACAGTGTAGAAAAATATTTTAACCCTTAGTTAAAAATAATTATTGAATCTTCTTTATTGTCAAAACAGTTGATTTTGACTGTGTAATCAATAATTAAAGAATTACCAATTGAAAGCATCAGGATGAAACCATTTATCCTGCAACTTTAATACCTGTTCAATAATATCCCTTACGCAGCCTTCTCCACCTTTCATGTGTGAAATATAATCAACAACTGCCTTTATTTCCTGAGCCGAATCTGAAGGACAAGAAGAAACTCCAGACTCTAGTAAAATCTCATAATCAGGAATATCATCCCCCATATATAAGACTTCTTCTTTTCTCAAACCATTATCTTCAAGATATTTATTGTAAGTTTCAATCTTGTTTTCAACACCAAGAAACACATCTGTAATACCAAGAGTATTCATCCTTTTAGTCATTGTTTTAGATTTGCCTCCTGAGATTACAGCTACTCTGTATCCTTTCTTAACAGCATATTGCAAAGCATATCCATCTTTTACATTAGAACTTCTTAATTGTTCATGATCGTTAATCACAAATACCTTCCCATCAGTTAGTACTCCATCGTAATCAAAGATGAAAGTAGTGATATGTATAAGTTTTTCTTTATAGTTTGCCATGATTTATTTATGAAATTTATTAAGGATACTTTTACTAATAATAGTATAAATCTCTTTATATTCAGGATTATCTTTTAATAATGTTAGATGTTTCTCAATAAGTTTTTGATCATTCCTTTTAGCAGGACCCGTTTGAGTATTCTCTGGTTTACTATCTACAATATTCTTTGCAGTTTTAAGTATTAATGGCTTTAAAATATCAAAAGAAATTGATTGTTCTTTAAGTATATCTTCAGCTATTAAGTACATATAATTAGTAAAGTTGCATGCAAAAACAGCAGCAAGATGAATGACTTTTCTTTCATTAGAATTAATTAATCTAACATCTTCAGATAAATATCCAGCAAGTTCAGTAATAGCTTTTGAATTGTTTAAATTATTAGCTTCAATACAAAAAGGTATATTCTTAAAATCAACAAGAGTTTCTTTAGAAAATGTTTGTAATGGATATAACACTCCATAATTAGTAGAAGTATTTTTAAGTACATCTATCTCAATACTACCTGAAGTATGAACGACTAACTTGTTTTCTAGATTTAATGATGAAGCAATGCTAGCAATCGCATCATCATTAACAGAAATAATATAAAGATCGGCTTTAAGATTAATATCATTAATAGTATTAGTATAAGTAGCTGAAACTTTATCAGCAAGTATTTTAGCAGTATCATTGCTACGACTAATAACTTGTATTATATTCTTTCCATTATTATGAAATGCTATAGCTAAGTTTGTCGCTACATTGCCTGATCCAATTAGAACTATATTATTAATCTCATTCATTTTTTAGTTTACCAAAGTTCCGATCCAGGGAAACTTCTTATTAAAGCCCATCATTATATTTTGAGGAGTTCCATCTAAATAAATTGAAAGTCCTATCTTTTTACGTTCTTCTATTTGTACTTCCCAGCAATCTTTTGTCATGTTTTTAGCTGAGGAGAACATTAAACATTTTTCTTTAGACTTTTTAGATTGGGCTCTATCAATTATAAAACCATAATTGTAAGGCAATAGATTCCCTTTTTTAAGTTCTTTAAATAACACAGGGGCATATTTCTCAAGCTCTTTTTCTGTTAATTTAGAAAGGAATAAACTTATAAAATCACTTCCCGAGAAGTTACTACCTGGCACTACATAATCAGGATACCCATTAGTTTCGACATACTTAAAGAATGATTTACGCATTTCGATATCTAATTTCTCTGCAATCTTCTCAAGAGAATCCTTTTGATTAGTAGTTAAGTTTTTAATATTAATCTGTATTTCCTTGTGATCCTTTTCATATAATGAAAGAAAATAGTGAATTGTATCTTTTTTGATCTTATAAATGCTGTCATTTTTAAGCATATCTTTGTGTTTTTCGGCTATTTGCTTAAGTTCAATTATACATTTTTTAAAATTATCTTGTTCACTATATCTGGCAAATAATATTGAATCTCTTTTTAATCTCATAAATAATAATGGATTAAAACTAACACTCGTTGAAGATAGATTCAGATACTTAATCATATTAACTGAATCACCTTTGCCAGCATAACATCTGGCCAATTGAAAATAATCTCTCTCGAATGGTTTCTCTATTTTAAATGCATCAAGATAAAGTTTTTCAGCTTTAGCATAATCTTTTTGAGATATTAATCTAAAATCAGCTTCATTTATGACGTTATAATATGGGATATAATTCTGTGCTGATAAAGCCCCCGAAATAAGTAAGAAAAATATTATTAAGTTTTTCATATTAATTTTAAT
>CAIWDQ010000183.1 GCA_903911455.1 uncultured bacterium | reverse complement strand
TTAATTACTTTTGCATTAATTAATATTTACATATAAATTAAAATTTTAAAGAAATGTCAAAAATGTTAACTGCGTATTGCATGAAAACCAAAGAAAAAAATGTTCCTTTAATGGACGCCGTAATTACCAAAACAACACGTGGAGGCTATATGGCTCAGGGTAATGATGGAAAAGGAAACAAAATGACTACAATGCTTAGCGAAGCTAATGCATTAGAAGCTATCAAAAACAATGTAGCAACTAAAGGCTGGTAAAACAACCTTATTCTAAGACTAAGTTGTAAGAAGTTTACGAACTTCAAACCAACATAAAACAAAAAAGGCTGCCTTAATAAAGCAGCCTTTTTAAATATATAGATAAATCAGTTTTTAGTATTCAGCAGGAAGTTGTTTAAGTGCTGCGTATGTAAATACAGGACCATCTTTACAGATATAAACTTTACCTACATTACAACGGCCACATTTACCGAAACCACACTTCATTCTGTTTTCTAAAGTAGTGAAGATATCAGTATCTTTAAAGCCTAGTTTTTCTAATATAGGAAAAGTATATTTAATCATAATAGGAGGTCCGCAAACAATAGCAATAGTGTTATCGGCACTTGGTGCAGCTTTTTCTAAAACAGTAGGGACAAAACCTATTTCGCCTTTCCAATCAGGAGTTTCACCACCTGGGTCAACTGTAGTTATAAGTTTTACATCAGGGCGTTCTTCCCATTCTTTAAGCTCATGTTTGTAAACAAGATCATTTACAGTTTTAGCCCCATAAACAATAGTGAAATCTTTAAAGTTTTCGCGAAGGTCCAAACAATTCCAGATAACACAACGCATAGGAGGCAAAGCTATACCACCGGCAATAAACAATAGGTTCTTGCCTTTCCATTCATCAATAGGAAAAGTATTACCATAAGGTCCTCTGAAACCTATAATTTCTCCTTCTTCTTTACCTGCTAAAGCAGAAGTGACTCTACCTGTTTCGCGGAAAGTACATTCGATATAACCATCGCGTGTAGGAGAAGAAGCAACACAAAATGTTGATTCCCCCTCCCCTGCTACAGAATATTCGCCAAATTGACCTGCTTTAAAATTAAACTTTGCAGCATCTTCTTCGTTGGTAAACTTCAAACGAAATGTCTTTACAAAAGGAGCTTCTTCAGTAACCTTATCAATTTTCATTAAGTAAGGTTTATATATATTAGGATTACTCATTCTTAGGTTCCTCCATGATTTTGATTAAATTTTCACTAATATTCATGTCAACAGGACAAGCTCTTGAACAGCGTCCACATCCCATACAACCAAACACTTTTATTCTGTCGGGCATATAAGAAAATTTATGAAGAATACGCTGACGCCATCTCTGACTTTGAGTTTCGCGTGGGTTATGCCCTGATGTATGTAAAGTAAAATGACCGAAACCACAAGAGTCCCAACATTTAATTCTACTACCTTTATTAGCTGCACCTTCATCTTGTAAATCAAAACAAGTACAAGTAGGACAAACATAAGCACAAGCACCACAACCAATACAACGCATTGATTGAGCTAACCAGTAAGGAGCTTCAAAAGATCCGTCAAGATTCTTATTCAACTCATTTAGATCAAACTTTTTAGGAACATCAGTGATATAACTTTCTTTATCATCACTAATTTCACCAAAAAGCTCTTTAGCCATATCATATACTTCCTGACCTTTTTCTGTAACTATCTCTACTAAATAATCACCAGCTTTGTTTTTGGTAAGCATAATATCACTACCATCACTTGAAGCAGGAGAAATATCAACAGAAGTACAGAAACAATAATCATCATGTTTGCTACAGCTTAAACCTACAACAGTAGTAAGTTTCATTCGTGTAAGGAAATACTTATCGTCATAATCCCATCTGAAAGTAGCATCCAATGGTCTGAAAGCTGCAGCATCGCAAGGATGCAATCCCCATAATACATTCTGAGGGAACTTACTAAAATCAGGTTCTTGAATAGAAGTATCAGTTTTATCAGATTTGTAATCAAAAAGTTTTTCAACCTTTGGAAATACTGTTCCTTTTAAAGATTGGACAGTTTGAATATACTCGTCGTTAATATCATTAGAATATTTTGTAACGACATCAAATTCTGTTTTCTCTCCGTTTTTCACTGGAGCATAAATGGTCTTTCCTGAAGCAGTTAATTTATCAAATAACGCTGGAAGAGACTCTTTTTTTAACAGTTTATAATTTTCAGTTGCCATAATTATTATCTGATAAATGTTTCTTTATCGTCAGGTTTGTAAGTTGAAAGAGCATAAGGTTCTGTCAACGATTGACCTGCTGAATAACCAAATTGTTTTTGAATATCCATTGATAATTTCTTAGTCAATAGATTTATAGGTAGATCAAGTGGGCAAGCTCTGCTGCATTCGTCGCAACCAATGCAACGACCTGCTAAGTGCATAGCTCTGTTTATGTGCCATTCGAAGTTCCCTAATTTATGAGAAGGAACCGACACCCACTGAGGTTGATTAAAATCTGTTATGCAAAGTGTGCAATAACACATTGGACAAGCCGAACGACATGCATAACATTTAAAACATCTTGAGAATTCATTTTGCCAGTACTCCCAACGTTCTTCCATTGACATAGCATCAATCTTATCGATCAAAGCCTGTTCTTCAGGTGTAAAACTTAGGTCTTGCTGGTTAATATATCTTTCAATGTCTGCGAAATCTTTAAATTCAATTATGTTATTATCTTTTGAGATACCTATTACTTTAATAAAGTTTTCGTCAAGTTGCTTTTCTGAAGCAAGAGTAATTATACTTTTCATTACAGGGAACGAAGCTATAACAGCTATTTTAGTATTTCCAGGTAGTTTATGCTGAGTTAAATAAACAGCTAAATTATGTATACAACGTTCATCGTAAATTAATGTATCAGCTTGATCAGGAGAACTTATAAAAGCAGGTCTTGCCTTTCCAACAGTTCCTTCTTCATATCCAACAATAATTTGAACTTGATTATTGGATAATAATTCTTTTGCTAATTGTTTCAGTTTATCCATTGTTCACCTCCGTTTCTTCGTTAACCATCTTACGATAATTATCATAAGGGCCTAACTTTTTAATTCCATCAACAGTAGTATTTACAATTTCAGCCCATCTGGCACCTTCAGCAGCAGAAACCCATGAAAAAGTTATACGGTTTACATCTACACCTAAGAAATCAAGCATAGTTCTGAAAACCATCCAACGTCTTTTAGCATGGAAATTACCTGAAGTGTAATGACAATCATTTGGATGACATCCAGAAATAATAATACCATCAGCACCTTTAGCAAATGCTTTTAATATGAGCATAAAATCTATTCTACCTGTACAAGGAAACCTTATTATTTTAACGTTAGGAGCATATTTAATACGACTTGTTCCTGTAAGGTCAGCTCCTGCGTATGTGCACCAGTTACAAACGAATGCAACAACTTTAGGTTCAAATTCATTCATTGTTATAAAGTATTTAATAACGCGTCAACTTCAGCATAAACTTGTTTGTGGGTATAACCCAAAATATCTATAGATTTAGAACGGCACAATGCAACGCAAGTACCACAACCCTGACATACACTCGGATTGACAAATGCTATAGTCTTTAAAATTTTACCATCTCTTGATTTGATTTCTTCTTTTTCAATAGCTTGATAAGGGCAAACACTCTGGCATAAGAAACAACCAACACAAGTAGAGAATAAAGGAGGTGCAGTACGATTAACGACAGCAACTGAAGGATCTCTGGTTAATTCATCATTTGAGAATAAACCACATACTTTAACAGCTGCACCAGAAGCTTGTGCTACGGATTCAGGGATATCTTTTACATTCTGACAAGCACCAGCTAAGAAAATACCCGCTGTGTTTGTTTCAACAGGTCTTAATTTAGGATGAGCTTCAGCAAAGAACTTATGTTGATCATAAGAAACATGAAGTTTCTGAGCTAATTCTTCAGCACCAGGACTTGCAACACCGGCAGTAGCTAAAACAACCATATCAGCTTCTATCTCTACTGTTTTTGCATTCATAAGAGTATCAGCTCCAACAACGATTAATTTTCCATCACGTTCATAGATACGAGAAACTCTACCACGAATATATTTAGCACCATCTTCTTCTATAGCACGTCTTGTAAATTCATCATAATTCTTTCCGGCGGCTCTTATATCCATATAGAAAATGTATGCAGTACCATCATGAACTTTATGTTTGTATAAAATTGCATGCTTAGCAGTGTACATACAACATATTTTTGAACAATATTCGATACCCTTAGCCGGGTCACGAGAACCTGCACAGGCAAGGAATACTATTTTCTTAGGAATTTGTCCGTCTGAAGGTCTTCTTATTTCTCCTAAAGTTGGCCCCGATGCTGAAGCAATTCTTTCGAATTGTAAACCATCAATTACATCTTTGTATTTTCCATAACCATATTCAGGAAAAAAATTAGCTCTCTTAATATCAAAACCGGTAGCAAGTACTAATGCTCCAACTTCTACTTCTATTATTTCATCTTCCTGATCAAATCGAATAGCTTTTGTTGGACATACTATCTCACAGACCTTACATTTACCTTTAATATAATAAGTACAATGTTCTTTGTCAATAACAGGTTTATTAGGAACAGCCTGTGGAAATGGAACATAAATTGCTCTTCTGTTGCTTAATCCCTGATCAAATTCGCTAGGAATATTCTTAACAGGACATTTAGTACAACATAAACCACAACCTGTACATAGTTTTTCATCCAGACTCTTTGCTTTCTTACGAATCTTAACTTTAAAGTTCCCAATAAAACCATCCAAACTTTCTACTTCAGCATAAGTATACAAAGTAATGTTAGGATGTTGGGCGACTTCAACCATTCTTGGAGTTAAGATACATTGAGAGCAATCTAATGTTGGAAATGTTTCGGAAAGCTGAGACATGTGACCACCAATAGAAGGCTCTTTTTCAACCATTATTACCTTATGACCGCAATTAGCAATATCTAAAGCTGATTGAATACCTGCAACACCACCACCAATTACCAAAGCAGTTTTAGTTACAGGAACTTTTATAGGCATCAAAGGTTCGTTACGTTTTACTTTTTCAACTAAAGTACGAACAATATCAATAGCCTTATCTGTTGTAACATCATTTTTGTCATGAACCCATGAACAATGTTCTCTAACATTAGCCATTTCACATAGAAATGGATTTAATCCAGCCTCACCACATGCTCTACGGAAAGTAGGTTCATGCATACGAGGAGAACAAGCTGCAACAACAACACCTGTTAATTTTTCTTTTTCAATATATTCTTTGATCATGGTTTGACCAGGATCTGAACACATATATTTATAATCAACACTTACTACAACTCCTGGAATGTCAGAAGTAACTTGAGCTACTTTTCCGCAATCAACAGTTGCACTTATATTTTCACCGCAGTGACAAACAAAAACACCTATTCTAGCCATTATTAACCTCCTCTATTTGAGTTTTAACTTCTGCTTTCTTTTCAATTTCAGCTTTCTTTGGTAATTTAACAGGAACAAAATGACGATTAAAACCTAATTCCTTTTCAGAAATACCAACAGCCAATCCTAATGCTTGTGTAATATATAATATAGGAGTAGTTATTTTCTTTCCAAGATACTTATTGATCTCCGAACGACGCATATCTAAATTAGAATGACACATAGGACATGCAACGATTATTACTTCTGCACCTCTATGTTCAGCATCTTCAACAATTTTGCCGGACAATCTTGCAACTGTATTTGTGGCAGACACTGATAAACCAGCGCCACAACATTCTGTCTTAAAAGCCCAATCAATTGAATCAGCACCTATCTTGCGCATTACTACATCCATAGTTTGAGGATCCTCAGTTCTATCGAATTCTAATACTTTATTTGGTCTAACCAATAAACAACCATAATAACATGCAGCTTTATAATTAAATTTATTGACTATTTTTTCTTCAATTTTATCAATTATATATTTATCGATAAACTGAATTACATTTAAAGTATTAATAGTTCCTTTATACTCCATTTCCATTACTTCGTTTATTTTGTGTCGAAGATCATGGTTGTGCATTAATTCATAATGAGTTGTGCTAAAGCGACTATAACAAGCAGCACAAGGCACAACTACATCTGTAAAGCCTTCTTTTTCTGCAAGAGCT
>CAIWDQ010000182.1 GCA_903911455.1 uncultured bacterium | reverse complement strand
TAATTTTTATAATAAAAAACAAGAAATAGTGCATTAAATAATTGTAAAATGATTAGTTTTGCAACTTCATTCAATATAATTACCAATAATGAATAATCAGTTTGATCCTAAGCAAAACTACGAAGAATCTAAGAAGATAATCGGCTATGTGCCACGCAAAAAAGCTAAGCAGGAAGATTATAATCGCATCGGATTTATGTCTGGACTGGAAGTTCATCAGCAGCTTTTAACAAAAGAAAAACTCTTTTGTCATTGTCCGGCAGGTGTTTTTCAGAAGCCAAATGTTTATGATGCAGAAGTTGTCCGTCACATGCGACCTACATTAAGTGAGTTAGGCGAGTATGATGGCACAGCTTTGATGGAATTTAAAACACGAAAGGAGATCATTTATCGTTTGAAGAACGAAACTACCTGTACGTATGAAGTGGATGATACTCCGCCATTTCCAATCAATAGAGAAGCATTAGGTATCGCAATAGAAATCTCTTTGTTATCAAAATTAAATATTGTTGGAGAAGTTCATATTACACGTAAGCAATATCTTGACGGAAGTATCCCAACAGGATTCCAACGTACCGCAATTATTGGTGTTGAAGGCGAAATCCCTTTAAAGAATAAAAAAATCCGTTTAATACAATTAAGTATTGAAGAAGATTCGTGCAGAGAAGTTTCCGACATCGGGCACACCCGAATTTATCGTACAGATAGACTTGGGATGCCATTGATTGAAACTGTTACCTATCCTGATATGGTTAATCCTGACGAAGTGATGGAAGCATGTAATTATATCCGTTTCCTCAATCGCAGCACCAACCATGTTCGCACAGGTATCGGCGCAGGACGTCAGGATGTTAATGTAAGCTGTAAAGGTGGCACACGTGTTGAGATTAAAGGTGTTGCTCATACCAAATGGATACCAGAACTTACTCATAACGAATGTTTCCGCCAATGGTCATTACTTCACGTAAGAGAATTACTGTTAGCCAGGATTAAAGATACTTCTGCATGGAAAATGGAATCAAAGAAACTTGATTTTTATAAACTTAAGTTTCCATGTGATGCAATTAAATTAGCTAAGGATACTTGCTTAAAAATATATGCAGTAAACTTACCGGAATTCAAAGGTATTCTTTCTCATTTTACACAACCCGGAATGATGTTTGCCAACGAAATCAGCGAACGTTTAAAGGTTATAGCTTGTATTGATCAGCCAAATATGACGCATTCTGAAGAACTTTCAGCATTGATTTCAGGAGATGATCAGAGTTATATCCGTGGTTTGTTTAATGCGAAAGAAAATGATGCTCAAATTATATTCTGGGGCCCGGAAGCTGATATTAAGACTGCTCTTGAAACAATTGAAGAGCGTTGTCGTATGGCTTTTGCAGGTATTCCTCAGGAAACAAGGAAATCGTTAAAGGATGGTACAACTATTTTTGAAAGAGTATTACCGGGTGCCGATCGTATGTATCCTGATACAGATTCAAAACCAATTCCTTTGGATGAGGATTTAATTGTTAAGTTAAGAAGTCAATTACCTGAAGAGGTGATAGATCGTTATCATAAACTTAAAGCATGGAATATTCCTGAAGATACCTATACATATATCTTTAAGAAGAACCTTTTCCCATTGGTTGAAAGGATTATCAACGAACTTACTATTAATCCAGTGTTTGTTGGTACTTTCTTCGGGCATTATCTTAAGTGTGTTGAAGGACAATATACCAAAGGAAGGGAGTTTAATTATGAAATGATATATGGTTTGTTTAAATATCTTCAAAAAAATAACATTGAGCTACAACTTGCCAAGAGGATGATTACTATTATTTATGAGCATCCTAAAATGGATTTTGAATCAGTGCTTACGAGTATTAATTTTAAGAAGATTAAGAAAGAAGAAGTTGTTAAAAATATTCCTTTTCTAAAAGAAAAGTTTTCTAAGATCCGTTCTTCTCAAGATCCAAAAGATGAAATAAACTGGATTATGGGTGAACTTTATCAGATGGCTTTAGGGAATGTTGTGTTAAGCGAATTAATGAAATTAATATAATTCCCTTTTGTAGCTGCATGTCATTATATTATAAAACAAGAGAGGCTGTCTGTAATCAGACAGCCTCTCTTGTTTTTATATAAATAAAAAAGACCTCATTTGAATTAATGAGGTCTTTTCAAAATAAAAACCAGATAAAAAACTAAACTATTTAAAGCTACGAAATCTTAATTTAAAATGAAGGTGTTCCTCCTTGACCTTGGCGACGTTCCTTTGCCTTTTCTTTCTGTTGTTCTTTCATCGTCAAATATTTTTGGTATTGTTCTGGAGTCAAGAAAGCTTTCAACTGAGCATCCTGTTCATCAGAAATAACTTTCATTTTTTCCATTCTTTCGCCCTTATAAGCAGGCTTTGCCGTTCTGAGTTCTTCCATTTTAGTATTAGAATTCAAAAGTATCTTTTCAACTTTAGGCATTTGTTCTTTGGTAAGATTACAGGCTTTGTTGATCCCCTTCAATTGATTTTCTGTTCTTTCCTGAGGTGTTCTTTGTTGATTGTTTTGTGCAAAAATGGTTGTGCCGATAAAGATGAAGCTCATCATGAGCATTAATTTTATTGTTTTCATTATTTTTTTATTATTAAAGATTTAATTTGATTTATAAACAAATTAGATGCTATAATTAATGAATAGTTTAATTCTTTTTAAAAAAACATTTTTGGATGTGATGTGAATTGCTTTTTTAAAATTAATCTTCTTCTTTTTCAAACATAAATTTTGCACCACCTATGAAAACATGAAGCGAATAACTATTAAAAATCATTAATTGTTTAAGAGTAGACTTCACAGAATCGTCTCTTCTAAGTACGATATTGTCTCTTCTAAGTACGATATTGTCTCTTCTAAGTACGATATTGTCTCTTCTAAGTACGATATTGTCTCTTCCAAGTACGATATTGTCTCTTCCAAGTACGATATTGTCTCTCCCAAGTACGATATTGTCTCTCCTAAGTACGATATTGTCTCTTCCAAGTACAGAATCGCCTCTACGAAGTACAGAATTGCTTCTTCTAAAGAAATTTTGATGTTTTCTTTATTATAATTATGATGTTTATTAAGCTTTTATTTTGAAAGAATTTATATGAAAGAATTATCATAAAAAGAAAAAGTCCTTACAAAATAAATTGTAAGGACTCTTAACTTTGTTGAGCGACCAGGATTCGAACCTGGACAAACAGCTCCAAAAACTGTAGTGCTGCCGTTACACCATCGCTCAATAATCTTCCCTCAAATGAGGCTGCAAAATTATACAATTATTTTGATATCCAAAATTATTTTTTATAAATTATCATCTAAATCTTTTACTTCTTTAGGAATTGAGTCGGTTTTGATAAGTAATAATCTCGCAGGGCCCTTAACATCAACGATTGGGCGAAGATTATCAAAGTCCTGTTGAGTTATCATTTCTTTTCTTAATAATCTATTTGATGTAAAAGAAAAATAATCTGCAAGCGATGGTCTGATATTCCCTTTTTCATCAACACAATACTTAAACCACATGGGTGAATGAGGAATAAGACTTGCTAAGAACAATGCCTCAGAGAGTGTTAGATGTGCTGCATCCTTATTAAAATAAAATCTGGAGGCTTCATTAGCACCATAAACATTAGGTCCCCATTCAATAATATTCAAATAAACTTCGTACATCCTTTCTTTTGTTGACAAACCATTATTTTCGATCAACCAAACTATCAAAGCTTCTTCTAATTTACGTGCTATGGTTTTATTCCTATTTAGGAAAACATTTTTAACCAATTGCATACTTATAGTACTACCTCCACGGGCAAATCTTTTAGTTTTTATATCTTTAGTTATGGCTTCCTTTAAAGATTCAGGCAGAAATCCTCTATGCCAAAAGAAACCTGCATCTTCAGATAATAAAATACAATTCTTAAGATAATCAGAGATTTGATTTATAGGTCTGAAATTGGGATTCTCAGGCCCCATCATCATTGTACGTACCGGCTCTCCTTTTACATATGCTGTATAAAGAAAAGGTTCATTGATCTTAGTAAAATTAGTAAGACCATACTTCGCAATAGAGAAAGAATATCGTTTAAGATCAGACTCTAAAATAATAGAATCAGGATGATCAATATCAACAAAGAAATTAAGATTGTAAGATAAATCGCCTTTTGTTTGCATGCCTTCCAGATTTGTAAACAAACCTTTAGGTAACGATTGGAAAAGATCGTTTGAATTGAATTTATCTTTATGTATTTTAATTGTAACTTGGCGTGATGGCTTTGGACGAAAACATATATAAGGATTAATACTTAGCTTATTAAATACGATTAAAGATGTACTGTCAAGTTCAAAGTAATCGCTTCCAATATTAACTTTATAATCTATAGATGCATTGTTTAAGAAAACATCTGCAGTAGATACCTTAGGATGATTTATCACAAGTCCGTTTACAGAAGTAGTGCCTTCGAAAGAAGTAACAGCCGAAGACATATTATTGCCCTCAAAACTAAATTGGATGGTATCAAAAGCAAACATCCAGTTCCATTTATGATTAATATATGGAAGACTTACTTTATTAGCATCAGATGAATAAATCTTAAATTCTGCAGTATTATCACTAGGATCAAGATACCCTGATAGAACCCATTTAGATTCTTTTTCCTTTTCATTAACAAATATATTAGTAGTAAACGAACTTTTATTAACGTTAAGTTCAGGCATAAGAACATTTACTTTATAATTATCAATAAGTGCACTTATATTAAACTGTTGAATCTTTATGTTTGAAGGGATCTTATTAAAAACGGCATCAATAATCTTCTTAATTTTTGAAGAATAATTTTGTTCTGATGTTGATTTGTCTTCATTAATAGTATTATTCTCTTCTTTCTTCATCAAAAAGCCCCAATTATTAGTGCTGTCCTTTTTAATAAGGGAAATGTTTGCATTTATCAATTCAAAATCTGTTAGGCTAACTTTAAATATAAGCAATTTCCAGAAGTTTAGCTTTGCATATACTGAACCAATGGAAAGTAAAGTGTCATTATCAACTGGTTTTAACGAAATATTACTAATACTGATTGCCGAAAGGCCACTAAAATGAAAGTCTCCTATTTTTAATTCTGCATTATAACGTTGATTAAAACTATTAATCTTTTTACTTAGAAGTTCTCTCGCAATAACTCCTCTAAAAATAAAAGATAAAATCAAAAAGCTAACAATTACAATAGATGCAATGAAGAAAATCTTCTTAAAATTTATTTTTAAGAATTGATTTTGTATAACCTGAATAAAATAAATAATATTTTTTTGCATCATTTTAAAAATAAATGCAAATATAACGTATATTTACCATATAATTTCAGTTAATAAATTATAAATAATAATCTATCATGAAAACAATTAGATATCAATTCATAACAATCCTTTTTCTTTTAATAACTTCTAGTATTTTTTCTCAGAGAATACTAATTGTTGAAGAACCCGGCACAATAAATAACAGGAAATTTGCCGCAGGAAGCTACATAAGTATCAAAACTAATGAAGGTTTAAAGCTTAAAGGACATATTAATAATATTACAGATAGTACAATTGTTGTTGATTATATAACAATTAATATCAGGGATATTAAATATGTAATTACTAGTAGAAGACTTATTCAGGACTTTTCTGCTCTTGGTACAACAGGAGGGCTTGCTTATGTTAGTATTGATGCCTTTAATGGTTTAATTAATAATGATAACCCTATTTTTAGAAAAAATACTCTTAAAATTGGTGGAATTATGTATGGCTGTGGCCTTTTTTTAAAACTATTCGAACATAAACGTCTTTGTATTGATAATAAGAAATGGAGAATTAAAGTACTTGACTTTTCAATACTAAAAGACCCCGGAGTATACGAGCAAATCAAGAAAAGCGAAGGGAATTAGGCATCATTTTATAATTAATCATCATTAAATACATCTCATATTGATTAATTATACTAATTTTGTAAGCTGATTTAAATTAAAACTCATGACTGAATTATTCCCATTAAATGCTATAAGTCCGGTTGATGGCAGGTATCACAAACAAACTGCTCTTCTGGCCGGATATTTCTCCGAAAAGTCTTTGATTCGCTATAGAGTACAAGTGGAAATTGAATATTTTATTGCGTTATGCGAATTGCCTTTGCCTCAACTTAAGAAGTTTGATAAGAAGCTATATCCTAAACTTAAAGAAATATATATTAATTTCTCTGATGAGGATGCTTTTGATGTTAAAGAGATTGAGAAAACTACCAATCACGATGTGAAAGCTGTAGAATACTTTATTAAAAAGCATTTTGATGCCTTGGGATTGGATACATACAAAGAGTTTGTGCATTTTGGTCTTACATCACAGGATATAAACAATACTGCTCAACCACTTTCAATTAAGGAAGCTCACGAACAGGTTATGACTGTTGCTATGAACGAACTTATTGTGCTTCTTAACGAGAAAATTAATGAATGGGCGACTGTGCCAATGCTTGCCCGCACTCATGGACAGCCTGCCTCCCCTACTTTGTTGGGCAAAGAGTTTAATGTTTTCTTTGAACGCATCATTAATCAGCTTGCTACCTTTATAACCATTCCTTTTTCGGCTAAATTTGGTGGCGCTACGGGTAATTTCAATGCGCATCACGTTGCTTATCCCAAGATTGACTGGATTGAATTTGCAAATACTTTTGTGAACGATACATTAGGTCTTGAAAGATTACAAACAACTACTCAAATTGAGCATTATGATGATCTTGCCGCTTTGTTTGATTGTTATAAACGTATAAATACTATCCTGATTGATCTTTGCAGGGATTGTTGGACTTACATTTCAATGGATTATTTTAAGCAGCAGCTTAAAGCAGGCGAAGTAGGGTCTTCGGCAATGCCTCACAAGGTTAATCCTATTGACTTTGAGAATGCAGAAGGTAATTTTGGGATTGCTAATGCTGTGTTTGAGCATTTGTCGGCCAAGCTTCCTATTTCGCGTTTGCAGAGAGACCTTACCGATTCTACCGTTTGCCGTAATATTGGTGTCCCTTTTGCTCATACTTTAATAGGTTTGAAATCTTTGATTAGAGGTTTGAATAAATTAATCCTTAATGAGGATGCTATCAATAAAGATCTGGATAACAACTGGGCTGTAGTGGCTGAAGCTATTCAAACTATCCTTCGTCGTGAGGCTTATCCTAATCCTTATGAGGCTTTAAAGGATTTGACTCGTACCAATAAAAAGATCACTAAAGAAACAATGGAAACTTTTATTGACGGGCTTAATCTTTCTGACAAAGTGAAGGCAGAATTAAAGCAGATTACCCCTCACAACTATGTAGGCATCTTTAAAAAACAATAAATGAAGCAACTCAACTTCATCTTTAACTATCTTAAAACTTACATAGCTCCTATAGCTGTCAGTATTTTGCTTAGTTTGTTCTCGGTGTTGTTTTCGGTTTTCTCGTTATCAATGTTGGCACCTTTTCTTTTGCTTTTGTTTGATAAGCTGGACAAGGTTACACACGCAGTTCCTCTTGCTTTTAACTCTCAATCGGTGCTGAACAACGTTCAGTATCTTATGACTAAGGTAATTGAAACGCAAGGTAAGACTTCGGCTTTGTTTTATATCTCGCTTGTTGCTTTTCTTTTGTTTTTTATTAAGAATGCTTTTCTTTATTTGAGTAATTTTATTCTGGCGCCTGTTCGTAACGGTGTGTTACGCAATATCCGCAACGATATTTATCATAGATTGTTGGTGCTTCCTCTTGGGTTTTATCGTCACAACAAAAAAGGAGACATCATTTCGCGTTTAACAAATGATGTTCAGGATTTGGATGAGGCTATGTTGAAGCCTTTGCAAACTTTATTCCTTCAGTTTATAACGGTAACATTTTACATCACAGCATTATTTATTATTAATTATAAACTTACTTTATTTGTAATTGTATTGTTGCCTTTTGCTGCTCTGATTATCGTTAGTGTTTCTAAAAAGCTTAAGAAAATGGCTCCGCAATTGCAGATTAAAACCGGTGCATTGCTTTCAACTGTTGAGGAAACCTTGTCGGGATTAAGAGTTATTAAAGCTTTTAATGCCATTGACTTTTCCGACAATAGATTTCGCGAAAGCAATAACATTTATACTAAGTTAAAAAACAGCATTTACCGTCGTATTGACATGGCGTCGCCTATGAGCGAGTTTTTGGGTACTACTTTCGTTACTATTATTCTTCTTTATGGCGGCAGCTTAATCCTTAGCGGGAAGTCGGACTTAAACGCCGCTACATTTATCACTTATCTTACGTTGTTTACACAGATAATAAATCCCGCCAAGGACTTGACTTCTTCCTATTATTCAATTCAAAAAGGGAAAGCAGCTATCGACAGGATAAAATTTATTATGGATGCCGAAGAAGTGATTGTAGAAAAGAAGGATGCGGTTTCAATAAAAGAATTTACTAATGAGATTGAGTATAAGAACCTTTCTTTTGCTTATGATACGAATAATTTTGTATTGGATGCTATTAATTTTACCATTCCTAAGGGTAAATCTATTGCAATTGTGGGTCCATCAGGTGCCGGTAAGTCTACGATGGTTGATTTAATCCCTCGGTTTTACGATTGTACGGATGGTGTTTTGATGATTGATGGTATCGCTATTACAGATTACAAAATTGAAGACGTAAGAGCCTTAACTGGTATAGTTTCGCAGGATACTATTTTGTTTAATGATACTATTTTTAATAATATTGCTTTTGGTATGAATGATGTTACCGAGGAGGATGTTATTAATGCGGCTAAAATTGCCAATGCGCATCAGTTTATTATTGAGATGCAGGATGGGTATAATACAAATATTGGTGATAGAGGCGGAAAACTTTCTGGTGGACAGCGTCAAAGGATAAGTATTGCAAGAGCTGTTCTTAAAAATCCTCCGATTCTTATTTTAGATGAAGCAACTTCTGCTTTAGATACAGAATCAGAACGTTTAGTGCAGGAAGCTTTGGATAAATTAATGAAAGGAAGGACTACCATTGCCATCGCACATCGTTTGTCTACCATCAAAAACATGGACGAAATCATAGTTCTTGAACAAGGTAAGATAGTTGAACGTGGCGATCATCAAACACTGGTTTCGTTAAACGGGATTTACAAGAAGCTTCAGGATATGCAATCATTCGCGTAAAGCGATATCCTTATTAAAAATAATTCTCACAAAACATAAGATTCATAAAAGACTTATAAAGAAGCATCTTTTCTTTTGGAAGAGGCAATAATCCTTCTGGAAGATAACAAACACTATTTCGAAAAGGACAAACACCTTTTGGAAGAGGCCAAACATGCTTTGGAAGACGTCAATCACTCTTTGGAAATGGTAAATTATCGTTTGGAAGAGGACAAACACTCTTTGGAAGAGGGCAAACATCGTTTGGAAGAGGATAAACACTCTTTGGAAGAGGACAAACATCGTTTGGAAGAGGACAAACAACGGTGTAAATCATCTTCCAAATTCATAAAATAAGTTTAAAAAACGATACTAATTATTTATAAATAGAGTAAGAATTCAAACAATTCCCTAAACGATTTTATAGTTTTTGTATTCTCCTATTCTAATGCCGGTATATTTTTCGACATTACGTTTAAAGCTGTTTTTTAATGATAATTTTTTAAATGAAATATCATAATCAAACTTCCAATTCTGCTTATTGATCCTTGCTTGCATCACTTCGGGATGGGTATCATCAAACAAGCTTAAAGAATTTATAATTGAGTAGTCAAATTCCTCCTTTTTCTGTACATTTTTCTCCATCCACTCATCATCATGCCAGAGTTTATTAAAATTTTCCTGTTTTTGCTGCATGGTATCAGGGCGTTTCACCCATCCATAATGATAAATATAGGCATCAATCAATTTTACATTCAAAACTTTATTATTTTCCTTCCTAAAACCTTGTGCATCCTTATAAGAATACACACCTTTATTAGGGCGAATTACTCTTATTTCCCTTCTATACCAGTCGGGTGCGTCTGCAACATAATCATACGAACCAAAGAAATGTTTATATTTAAATAATAAACCATCCACATTTTTTGCATCCTTATATTCTTTCATTGCATTCAAAATATTCTTATGATATTTTTCGTGAACGACTTCATCACCCTGAATATAGAAAGCCCAATCAGAGTTTTTATCAATGGCAGCAAGCGCTTTATCAGTTTCAACAGCCAAAACCCTTCCTCCAACACGCAAAGTTTCGTCCCAAACTGTCTCAATTATTTTTATTTTGTCAGATTTGATGCTCTTAATAAGATTTAACGTCTCATCTTCAGACTTTCCGACAGCAATAATAAACTCATCACACAATGGAAGAATAGAATTGATGGATTCAATTATGGGATAATCGAATTTAAGTGCGTTTTTAACAAAGCTAAAACCAGATACTTTCATAAAAAGTGAATTAATTTCTTTAGAATTCAAAATTAATAAACTTTGAACACATAAAATTTATAATTTTGCAAGATAATTTAAAAAATCAAAAGACGCATGGAATTAGAAAATATTTATAATGCCATAGGCAAACCCGGATTGTACGAATTAATATCTACAAATAAGGCGGGAGTTATCATCGAATCTTTAACTGATAAGAAACGTTATCAAATATTTGGCACTGATAAATCAGCGAGTTTGCAAAGTATCCAAATTATAACAGTTGACGGAGAAGTCCCACTGAAAGATGTATTTAAAACAATCTATACCAAAGAAAATGGAGGCGAATGTATGGTTCAGTTAACTGATAACAATGCATTGAAAAAGTATATGATTGAGATTTTACCAAATTATGATCAGAGCAAAGTGTATGTTTCGGATATGAAAAAACTTTTTTCATGGTATAATATACTTATTAAAGCAGACAAACTTGATTTTTTGGCAGATTATGAACCATCTGATTCGACAGAAGAAAACACAGAGGAAAGTAAATAAAAACAAAGACTTACATTCATTAAAGTCCGTATAAATATTACGGACTTTTTTGTTTGAAGAAAAAAATTTTTAATTGCATACAACCATTTTGCTTCAAATTACGTCTAGTAACAAATATGCATAAAAACATTTCCGAAGATAGTTTAATTAAGGGCTGTATAGAAGGAGATCGCTATGCACAGAAGATGTTATTTGAGAAATATAAAGCTACGATGTTTGCAATCTGTATGAGGTATGCAAAAAACAAGATGGAAGCGGAAGATGTAATGATTGATGGTTTTATGATGGTTTATTCGAATCTTAATTCTTATAAAAAGAAAGGTTCTTTTGAAGGTTGGATACGGAAAATAATGATAAATACAGCTATCAATAATTATAGAAGTAATCTTAAAAACTATCTTGTAAAATCAATTGATGATGAAGATTATCTTGACATTCGTGATGATTCGGTTAACAATCATGAGAATATATCTTCAAAATATCTTTTGGATATGATACAGACGCTACCGGATGGATTCAGGATTGTATTTAATCTTTACGAGATAGAAGGTTATACGCACAAAGAGATTGCAAGCTTACTTGATATATCAATAAATACTGCTAAGACACAATTGTTTTATGCAAAAAAAGCTTTAAGGAATAAGCTAATGAAATTTAATAACGGAGAATTATCAGAATACTAAAAATGAATGACGAGTTAAACAATATAGGTGACGTTTTCAAGAAAAGGTTGAAAGACCTCAAACTTGAATCTAACGATCAGTTGTGGGATAGGCTGGAACAGCGTCTTGCAACACAGCCTGTTGTTACTCCTAAGAAGGCTTTTCTGCATTCATCAGGAGTTTCGTGGGTAACAGTTGCTGCGGCTGCTTCGCTTATTACTTTTATATCTTTTGCAGCAATATATTTCTCTACCAAAAATGATGTTCCAGCTATTTCTGACAACAGACAAATTAACAATACTCAAAATAAGGCTATAAATACTACAAAAGATTCTACAATTACTATTAATAAGAAGAATGAAAATAATAATACTGTTGAAAATGATATTAACGGATTAAATCCAAGAAATAGTAATGATATTGATATTAAGAATAATGTTGATCCAAATAAACAGTATCCTAAACAAGTTGTAGTTACTGATAATAAGAATCAGAACCCAAGTAATAATACTCCAAATACAAATAATAACAATACAACTTATCCTCAAAATCAGTATACGAATAATTATAATAATACTCCGTTTAATAATAATACTAATTCTGTAACTCAGCCTAATAATGCTACTAATAACGGGAAGACTATTAAGCCTTTAAATAATCAAACTAATCCTAGTACACTTCAGGCAATCAATGCTAAAGTAGTAGGGCCAAAAGATACAGCAAGAATTATTCCTCAAAATAATAATACTACTGTTAATAATAATGTAGAAGTCGTTAATAAACCAGAATCAGACATTAAAGATGTAAGAATCCCTAATATATTTACTCCGAATGGTGATGGTTATAATGATTATTTTGTGATTTTATATCTTGATAATTACACAAGAACCGAACTAAGTGTTACTGATAGATATGGTAAAGTAGTTTATGAAAAGAAAAACTATCAAAATGAATGGGACGGTCGAAACATACCTGATGGAGTTTATTACTATACATTTGTATACTACTTACAGGACGTAAAAAAAGTTAAAGCAGGTTCGGTAACTATTCGAAGATAAGATTATTCTTTAAGCTTAAAGCTTTTTACTACTTTATAAATAGGACCTTCTTTTCTCAATATACTTTCGTATATATTAATTTCTTTT
>CAIWDQ010000181.1 GCA_903911455.1 uncultured bacterium | reverse complement strand
TTATATTTAAACCCGAGCTTCGGTTATAAATATAATAAACATTAAAAATATCTCTAATTTATAAATAATAATTGATTATTCTAAAATTTAGAGTACTTTTGTTACTCGATTTTTAAACCATTACTATCTGAATAATCAATGTATATAATAGACGAAGAAGCTGAGAAAAAAGAAATTCTAAAACGATATCGCAGTATTTTCAATGTATGGAAAACAGATATTCGTCCGGAAGATAAAAAGCTTATTCGTAAGGCATTTGCTATTGCTGCAAAAGCTCATAAAGATATGCGCCGCAAAAGTGGCGAACCTTATATTTACCATCCGTTGGAAGTAGCTCATATTGCGGTACAGGAAATAGGCTTAGGGGCTACATCTGTTATTTGTGCGTTATTACATGATGTTGTTGAAGATACCGATTATACTTTAGCTGATATTGAAGCTTCTTTTGGTCCTAAAATAGCTAAGATAATTGATGGACTAACAAAGATTGAAGAAATATTTGATCAGTCTACATTATCTATCCAGGCTGAGAACTTTAAGAAGATGTTGTTAACTCTATCTGATGATGTTAGAGTAATATTAATCAAACTGGCAGATCGTTTGCATAATATGCGGACTTTAGATGCAATGCCTCCTGATAAACAACTTAAAATTGCTTCAGAAACTATATACTTATATGCTCCTTTAGCTAATCGTTTAGGGTTGCATGCAATCAAAAGCGAACTTGAAGATCTTTCATTAAAATACACCGAACCAGAAGTATTTGAAACTATTTTAACCAAACTTAAAGAATCAGAAGTTGAAAGAACAAGGTTTATCAATAGTTTTATCTATCCTATAAAGAGAGCTTTAGCAGAAAAAGGATTTAACTATACTATAACAGGAAGATCTAAATCAATCTATTCTATTTGGGATAAGATGAAAAAGAAAGAAATTCCTTTTGAAGAAGTTTTTGATCTTTTCGCAATAAGAATAATTATTGACACACCCGTAGAGCAGGAAAAATCAGATTGTTGGAATGTTTACACAATAGTTACTAATTTTTACCGCCCTAATCCTGATCGTCTCCGCGATTGGGTATCAATACCTAAAGCAAATGGTTACGAAGCCTTGCATACAACAGTAATGAGTCATTCGGGTAAATGGGTAGAAGTTCAGATACGAACTAAAAGAATGGATGAGATTGCCGAAAAGGGTTATGCAGCTCATTGGAAATATAAAGAAACCAGTCAGACAGAATATGGTATTGATGAATGGCTTACAAGAATTAAAGAAATACTCCAAAGCCCTGATTCTAATGCTCTGGATTTCCTTGATGATTTTAAATTAAATCTCTTTTCAGAAGAAATATATTTATTTACTCCTAAAGGAGAAATGAAAACATTACCAGCAGGTTCAACTGTATTAGACTTTGCATATAGCATCCATTCTGATATTGGGAATAGTTGTATTGGTGCTAAAGTTAATCATAAACTGATGCCTGTTAATCATCCATTAAAAAGTGGGGATCAGATAGAAATAATATCTTCTAAAAAACAAAAACCTACTGAAGAATGGTATGATCTGGTATTCACTGCCAGAGCAAAAACCAAAATAAAAGTTGCATTAAGAGAAGAACACAAAACCTATAGAGAACAAGGAAGCATTTCATTACAAAAGTTATTTCAACAAGCACAGATTGAATATTCAAATGCAAATGTTGCACTTTTTAAAGAACATCTAAATTTAAAAAGCACAACTGAATTATATTATCAGGTTGCAACAGGAAAAATTACTTTAAAAGATTTAAAGAGTTTTTCTCAGAAAAGTGAGAATTCTATTATAAGTATTTTTGATTGGATTAATCCTTTTTCAAAGAAAGGGACAAAGAATCAATTTAAATCTTTAGCCGAAGGGATTAGAGATATTGTAAAGAATAAGCCTCAAACATTAATGTTAGGGGAGAAAAGCGAAAAACTTAAATATAGTACTTCTGATTGTTGTAATCCAATACCTGGTGATGATGTTATAGGTTTGATTATGGATAGTGGAATTAAAATCCATCGTACTAATTGTCCTGAAGCTATTCAATTAATGTCAACCTATGGTAACAGGATCGTAAAAGCAAAATGGAAGGAAAATGAACTTATTACTTTCTTGACAGGTATCAAAATTAATGGTATAGATAAAAAAGGACTTGTTAAAGATATTTCAAGAGTTATATCTGAAGACTTGAATTTAAATATACGCTCATTTAATCTTGAGAGTAGTGAAGGTGTTTTTGAAGGGATTGTTATGATTTATGTAAATGATACTTCCCATTTAAAAGATTTGATGAAAAAGATAAGTCTGATTGATGGAGTTCAAAAAGTACAACGATTAAGTTAAACATGAAAAAAAAGATGTAAGAATAATTTTTTCCTATTACTAGTTAGTATAGAAAATTTGTTTACTTTTATCCTGAATTTTATAAAGAATAATGAAAGTTGACCAGGTTGATACATACGAGATTGTAAAAAAACATTTTTCTGATTATCTTGAAAAGAAGAAACAAAGAAAGACAAATGAACGTTTTGCTATCTTAAAAGAGATTTTTGCAATGGATGGTCATTTTGATGTAGAAACTTTATACATGAAAATGAGAAATAGTAATTATAAAGTAAGTAAGGCTACTCTTTATAATACAATTGAATTGATGCTTGAGTGTAAACTTGTTTCTAAACTTAAGTTTAATGAAAATAGTAATATCTATGAGAAATCTTATTACTTTAAGCAACATGATCATGTTCTTGTTTTGGAAACAAAAGAAATATTAGAATTTTGCGATCCACGTATTGAAGAGATTAAGAGATCATTAGAAATACAATTTAATATTAGAATTTTTGATCATTCTTTAACATTTTATGCTAATACTATTGATCAAATTAAAAAGAAATAATAAAAACTATAATAAAGAATAATGGAAAGAATTGATGTATTATTAGGTTTGCAATGGGGCGACGAAGGTAAAGGTAAGATTGTTGATGTCTTAACTCCCGACTATGATGTTATTGCCAGATTCCAGGGAGGTCCCAATGCAGGTCATACATTAGAGTTTGATGGAATTAAACATGTGTTACATACAATCCCTTCAGGTATATTTCATACAAATAAAGTGAATGTAATAGGTAATGGTGTCATTATTGACCTTTTTATTTTCAATAAAGAAGTGAATAAATTAAAAGAAAGGAATATTGATGCTACTAGAAATCTAAAAATCTCTAAAAAAACTCATCTTATACTTCCTACTCATCGTTTATTAGATGCTGCTTATGAAAAATCTAAGGAAGGATCTAAGATAGGTTCTACTCTTAAAGGAATTGGCCCTACTTATACTGATAAAACTGCCAGAAATGGTTTGAGAGTTGGTGATCTTCTTACTCCTGATTTCATTAAAAAATATAATGAACTAAAAAGCAAACATATTGATATTTTAAATCAATTTAATTTTGATTATCTAAATCATACTTTAGAGAATTTATCTTTCAATGAATACGAACAACAATGGTTAAATGCTATTGATGTCATTAAGCAATTTGATATTATTGATAGTGAATACTATTTAAATGATTGTTTGCAGAATAATAAAAAAATAATTGCTGAAGGTGCTCAAGGAACTTTGCTTGATGTTGATTTTGGCTCTTATCCATTTGTCACTTCTTCAAATACTACAACTGCTGGTGTTTGTACCGGTTTGGGTATTGCTCCTAATAAGATTGGTAAAGTACTTGGTGTTTTTAAAGCATATTGTACAAGAGTTGGTAGCGGCCCTTTCCCAACTGAATTATTTGATGAAGTTGGAGAACAACTAAGAATAGAAGGAAATGAATTTGGTTCTACAACCGGTCGCCCCAGAAGATGTGGCTGGTTAGACTTACCTTCTTTGAAATATGCAATTATGCTTAACGGCATTACTGAACTTATAATGACTAAGATAGATGTTTTAAATACTTTCCCTTCTATTAAAGTATGTGATAAGTATTCGTATGATAATAAAGAAACTGAGATCATACCTTTTGATATAAATAAGGAAATTACTCCTTTATATAAAGAGTTTGATGGTTGGCAAGGTAACATAAATCATATTTCTACGTACAATGAATTTCCCGAAAATTTAAAAAGCTATATAAATTATGTTGAAAGTGCTGTAAATGTACCAATAACTGCTATATCTACAGGGCCAAATAGAAATAAAACAGTATTCAGGAATGTTAAATAATAAACTTAAATAATATGAGAATTAAAATTCTATTTCTTTTTCTATTTATTCTTTTTTCAGCAAGTGTATTCTCTCAAAAAGTTGACGAGGATCAAGTTCCAAAAGACGTGCTTATTGCTGTTGAAACGATTTATTCCGGTGTTAAAGTTAAAACATGGGAATTGAAAGACAATAATTATTTTGCTACAGTTAAAATTGATGGTCAAACAGGTAAAGCAGAAATTTCTCCTGAAGGGAAATGGCTTGCAACCCGTTTTTCTGTTAATGAAAAAGAGCTTCCTACTTTAATCAACAAATATATGATGGATAACTTTGATACTTATAAGATAAAAGTTGCTTCGTATGTTGAAAATAATGAGGACAAAACCTATTATGAATTAAAGATACAAAAGAAAGGTATGAGTTCGGGTGATGAATATGAGCTTACTTTTGACACTAAGGGTAATTTAATTAATAGTACTGCTCCTGAATCTGCTAAAGTTGTAAAGAAAAAAGATAAGGAAGATGAAGAAGTAAGTGATAAGAAAGACAAAGTTGTTAAAAAGAAATCTAAAAAGGATGAAGATGAAGATGTGAAGAGTGATGAAAGTGATGATAAGCCTTTGAAGAGTTCTAAGTCTACTAAAACAAGTAAAGAGACTTCTGCTTCTAAAACTAAATCAAAGAAATCTGATGATGATGAAGATACCGGTGACGAAAAACCTGTTAAGAAAAGTAGTTCTAAGAAATCTAATTCAGATGCTAATGAAAAATCAAGTAGTACTAAAACTAAAACACAGAAATCTTCATCTAGCAGTTCAAAATCTAAGAAAAAGAATGATGATGATGAAGGTTCTAGCAAGTCAGGGAGTGCTCCAGCTTTAGTTAAAAAGATTTTCCAAAAGAAATTCCCTAATAATGCTGAACCTAAATGGACTCAGGTTGATTCTAATTACATTGTTAGTTTCTTAGTTAGAGATATGGAACAAAAAGCTGAGTTTACACCTGATGGTAAAATAGTTTCTACTACTGCTTTCATGGATGTTAAGAACTTATACAAACCTATTGATACCTATCTGGATAAAAATTACAAAAAATATAAAGTTTTAGATGGTGAAAAGGTAATTTACGATCGTAATTACACTAAACTTTTCCCTGAAAAGAAACTTAAAAGCTATTATAAGGTTAAAATATCACAGAAAGTGAAAGGTAGTAAGAAGCCTAAACTAACTACTATCTATTTTGACAGTAAAGGTGTGCTTGATAGAGTTGATGAAGGTGACTTTGATGATGATGACCAAGGTGATAACAACAAAAAGTCAAAGAAAGATGAAGATTCTGAAGAATAATAATTAATTTTATTTCATAATATACCAAAACCCACAGCTATTTACTAACTGTGGGTTTTTAATTCAATAAATATGCCTTGTTTGAAACATAATTTTCTTAAATATTTCCTCTTCTTCTTATTTACTTTGGTAATTATTAGTGCTTTCTCGCAGGGTAAATCTAAGATTACTTACCAAGCTGAGATATTAAGGACTCATGCTAATGATAAAAACATTACTGTACTTGTTGGTCATGTGATTTTTAATCATGAAGGCGACCTTTTGTTTTGCGATAGCGCCTATTTTCATCAGGAACAGAATAGAATTGAAGCTTTTAGTAAGATTAGAATTAAAATAAGTGATACTTTGAATATCTATGGTGATGTTTTGAATTATAATGGAGATACTAAAGTTGCCGAAATTACCAATAATGTGCGACTTGTTGATAGTAAGACCACTCTAACTACCAATTATCTTAATTATGATCGTCGTTCTAATATTGCAAGCTATTATAATGGAGGCAAAATTGTAAATAAAGAAAATGTTTTAACCAGTAAGATAGGTTATTACTATACTACTCCCAAACAATTTTTCTTTAAGAATGATGTTGTTCTGGTTAATCCTAAATATACTATCAATTCGGATACTTTGATGTATAATACCAATTCAGAAGTTGCTTATTTTTACGGTCCTACTAATATTAAAAGTAAAGAAAATTATATTTATTGCGAAAATGGCTGGTATAATACCAAGACTGATAAATCTCAATTCAGTAAAAATTCTTATCTTCTTACCAAAAATCAATATTTAAAAGGTGATAGTCTTTATTATGACCGTAAAAGTGGGTATGGTAGAGCTTATTATAATGTTACTTTGATTGATTCTGTTAAAAATGTTATCCTTAAAGGCAATTATATTGAGAATAATGAATTCACTAAGCGTTCGTTGATAACTGATAGTGCCTTAGCTATTATGATTGACGACCATAAGGATTCCTTGTTTCTTCATGCCGATACTTTAAGGGCCAGATACGATACTGCCAATAATATTGAGTTGGTTTTAGCTTATTATAAGACTAAATTTTACAGAAAAGACATTCAGGGGATGTGCGATTCTCTTTCTTATTACATGAAAGACTCGGTAGTTACTATGTATCATAATCCTGTTTTGTGGACTGACAAGAATCAATTGATGGGCGACACTATTAGGTTGATAATCGGGAAGGAAGAGATGAAATTAATGTATCTTTTGAATGCTGCATTTATTGTTGCCGAGAGTGATACGGGACAATATAATCAGATAAAGGGTAAAAATATGGTCGGAACCTTTGCTCATAACGAATTGTACAGGGTTGATGTTAAGGGAAGTTCCGAAACCATCTATTATATGAAAGAAGATAATAGTAATGATATTATTGGTATAAATAAAGCTATTTCTAATGACATGCTTATCTTTATTGAGAAAAAAGAATTAAAATCTATAACCTTTATCACCAAACCCGAAGGCACTTTATACCCTGTTAACGACCTTCCCCGCGAAGAAAGAGTGTTAAAAAACTTTGTTTGGAAGTCGGATAAGCGCCCTTATCAAAGCTTAGACGTCTTTAAATAATTACAAATTACGAATTACGAATTACTTTTAATCTTCTATATTTAAATAAAATCTCTGTAAAGTTAATTACAGAGATTTTTTTATTTTAAAACTGATTTAAATTACCAATACAATAATTTATTTTCCGTAATTCGTAATTCGTAATTCGTAATTAAACGGTTGGAAGTGGCGTTGGTGGAGTTGGAGGAGCCGATGGAGCATCAGGATACAGCAAAAACAACTTTTGTTTTGCCGGATTATCCACATAAATAATTTTAGCACAATCACTAATTTTCACCATCATAGCCCAAAGAATGTTTAAATTGATTGTACGATCCTGAGTAGTTAAATTTCTTGCACCCATAAGCTTTCCTTGCAACTTAACGGCTGCATTTATACTTAATGCATTAGCTTTTAATGCATCTATTTGTAATTGAGTAGCTCCTTTGGCAATTATTAGAGGTTTGTAAGTTGTATCGCTTGCCAAATCATAAGCTTGCATCAACAATACGGGCAATTTCAGGTGCGACGACCTTGCCTTATCATACAAAGGCTGACCATACAGCTTAAGCATAGCTGCATTACCCGGGAATCCTAGCTTAATGTACTCTTCCATACCCTGATAGCGCCTTCTACCACTACCCATCTCCACTTCTACTTTTACTGTTTGAATATGCTGCTTAGCTAAGCATATCTGATCGGTGCTTGTAGCCTCGCAAATATCTATAGCATCCTGCATATTAGTCCTAAACGGTAAATCAAACTCAGTATAACTTGCAGTAAAATCAGTTATATTGTCATCTAAATTACTTAGCATTTGATTTGCAATTTCCAAGGCTTCTGCTTCGGGCATTGCAAAGTCTCTTGACACATCTTTACTCATTTATTTTGAATATTAATTTGGTTTTAAACCAAAATTATAAGACTGCGAAAGTAATCATTATATTAATTGGTATTACATCACAACGAAATTAAATATTTTCTGAAAATATATCTTATTTTTTTATTTTTGAAAAGAACTTAAATGCAACAATTCGCCACTTAAATGCAGTCTTACGACCCCGTAAAACTGCATTTAAGTGGCGTAACGTTTCATTTAAGTAGCGAAAGATGTCATTTAAGTAGTGAAATGATTCATTTAAGTAG
>CAIWDQ010000180.1 GCA_903911455.1 uncultured bacterium | reverse complement strand
ATGAAAACATTAATTTTTACAATTCTTCTGATGTCCTTAATGCATTGTACTTTAAATTCACAAGCGCAATGCACTATAGTTTCTTCAAAAGATACTACATTAAGTTGTGGTAATTCAGTTCAATTAAATGCTACTACGCCCTGGCATCAACAAACTACAGGTATCTCTAATTATTTAAATTCTATATATTTCATCAACTCAATTAAAGGCATTGCTGTAGGCGAAAATGGTAAAATTATAAAAACAATAAATGGAGGTAATACATGGAATTCAGTTAATATTTCGAGTACTTCTTCACTAAATTCAGTTGTATTTGTAAATGATACTATAGGCTATATTGCAGGTGGTGATTGGGGCCAAAGTGGGGTGTTTTTAAAAACAATTAATGGTGGTAATACCTGGATATCTTATCCAACAGGTACTTCCCATCCAATAAAATCAATTTATTTTTCTTCTGTAGATACAGGTTATGCTGTTGGTGGCGATGATTTAAACTATACTTATTATATTATTAAAACTACTAATGGAGGTCTAAACTGGAATACTGTTAATACTGGAAGTGCATCTTTATTAACATCTGTTTATTTTGTGAATTCAAGTATAGGTTTTGCTTCAGGTTATAATGGAAAATTATTAAAAACTATTGATGCAGGAAACACATGGAATTCTCTTACATCAGGCTTATCCGAAAATATAAATTCTATAAAGTTTGTTGATGCTAATATAGGTTATGCTGTAGGTAATTATACTTTATTAAAAACAATAAATGGAGGAAGTACCTGGACCGCTCAGTCTTTAGGGATTTATTTATCTAATTTAGGTTTATACACCATTAACTTTTTAAATATTAATGTAGGTTATTTAGCTACAAACTATGGAATTTACAAAACAACTAACGGAGGTACAAACTGGACTGCAGAATCTACATCAAGTCAAAAGATTCATCCTTCAATAAGTATCCCTGATTCAAAAAATGTATACGCATGTATTACTGATGGTGATGTAGATAAATTATCTTTACCCGATACCTATTTGTGGTCTCCATCTACATTAATGTCAGATAGCTCATCAGCTAATCCTGTGGTAACACCAAATACAAATGTTTCATATATTGTCACCGCTACATATAATGGTGGATGTATTGCAAAAGATACAGTCTCAATCTCAATTACTCCTTTTGTTGCAATTGCAACTATACAACATACAACTTCATGTGGATTGTCGGTTCCACTTGATATTTATTATACTAATTATACTAACAGCACTCCATTATTATACCAATGGTCACCATCAACAAGTTTAAATAATAGTACTCTTCCTACACCTTTTGCTTCACCGGTTATCGATACTAGATATTTTGTTACTGTTAGTACACCTAATGGTTGTTTTATTAATGATAGCACTGATGTATTTGTAACTCCTCTTACAATGGAAGCCGGTAGTGATAAGATGATTACTTGTGGTGAATCAGTTCAACTATTGGGTACAAACAAATGGATCCCTTTACCATTAACTAATTCCTACCCTTATTCTTTATTCTTTACATCTGCTGATACAGGATATTTAGGTGAATCAGGAATTAAAAAAACAACTGACGGAGGTAGGAGCTGGAAAAGTTTATATTCTATCGGTAATATCTTACAATCTATTTATTTTTGTAACTCTAATATTGGTTATGCTGTAGGCGATGGAGGTGTTGTTTTAAAAACTACCAATGCCGGCAATAGCTGGCAACTGAATTATATAATTTCCACACAGTTAAAATCAGTTTATTTCACAAGTTCTGATACTGGTTATGTTGTTGGTAATACAGGGATAATCAGAAAAACAGTAAACGGAGGCACAACATGGACTGCTCAGAATAGTAATACGACATCTAATCTTTATTCAATAATTTTTGTATCTCCAACTACAGGATTTATTGTAGGTGCCAATGGTGTAATCCGTAAAACTATAAATGGAGGTGTAAATTGGACAACTCAAACAAGTGGCACTACTTATGATTTAAATTCTATTAGTTTTACTGATGCTAATCATGGTTATATAGTTGGCACAAGTAATGCATCACTTAAAACCTCTGACGGAGGTAACACTTGGATTCCTTTTAATTCAGGAGTATTTATTGCTAAATCTGTTCATTTTACTGATTCTTTAACAGGATATATTTCAGGTATAGTGGGAGCAGTAGGAGGAATTTCAAAAACAATTGATAAAGGGAATACTTGGACACTTCAAACATATAACGACTTATCAAATATAAGCAATTTGTTCTTCGTTAACTCAAACATAGGTTATGCATCAGGTTTTGGCATGTCGAACTTTATATTAAAACTTCCAGATAACCCAGATTCTTTTTCATGGATTGATAGTGCAAGCAGTTTAAATAGTTCAACTATTGGAAACCCTGTAGCACGACCTAATACATCATTCACATATAAAGTTACAAGTAATACTCATGGATGCTTGGCAACAGATTCAGTTAGGATTACTGTAAATCCACTTATAATAGATGCAGGATCTAATTATATTTATAATACATCTTTGATTTGTGGAAAAAGCTATCAGTTAGATAGTGTGAAAACAAATGTCACAATTCCTGATCTTACTTATCATTGGAGTCCAACAATAGGGTTAGATGATTCTACAAGTGCTAAACCTATTGCTTCATTATTACATTCAACAGTTTATACTGTTACTGCAAAAGTTCCCAACGGTTGTTTAGCAACCGACACAGTTCATATTAATATGTTTCCTTTTACTGCTGATGCAGGTAATTATTTTATTAATAATCCTTCGTTAAATTGTGGTACCAACTATCAACTCGATAGTATAATTACTAATTCTTCTGAAACTAATCTTACTTATAATTGGCAGCCTTCTGTAGGATTAAATGATTCAACGAGCGCTAAGCCTCTTGCTTCATTATTACACTCAATAGTTTATAAAGTTACTGTAAAAACGCCTAAAGGTTGTATGGCTGTGGATAGTGTTAGTATAAATGTAAACCCTTTTGCAATAAATGCAGGTCTATATTATATTAATAATCCGTCAATAGTTTGTGGTTCAAAATATCAACTTGATAGTATAACAACTAATTCAACCGAATCAAATCTGACTTATCATTGGTTGCCTACAACAGGTTTAAACGATTCAACTTCTGCAAAACCTATTTCTACTTTAACCCAAAATATAAAATATATAGTAACAGTAAAAACGCCTAAAGGATGTTTAGATATAGATAGTGTTTATATAAATGTAAATCCTTTTATAACAAATGCTGGTGCTGATAAAAATGTAAAATGTGGAGAAAATATTCAATTAGATTCGGTTGTTACAAATTATAGTGGTAATGATAGCTTGTTCTATTCATGGGCACCTACTACAGGATTAAATCTAAGTAATATCCCGAATCCTAAGTCAACGACATCAAATATTACGTATACTGTAACCACTACTAACTATGCCGGTTGTATTGCAAAAGATAGTGTTAGACTTAACCTTACAGCTATGAATGCTCCGGATATTTGTATTGTTAGTGTTGATACTTCTAATCATAATGTATTAGTTTGGAATAAACCTACATCTACTTCTATTGATACATTTTATGTTTATAGAGAAACTAATATAACTGGGCAGTTTAACAAGATTGCATCTGTTCCTTACGATTCTTTAAGTGAATTTGTAGATATTACTTCACAACCACATATTCAATCAAACAGATATAAGATTAGTATGATTGACAGTTGTGGTATGGAAACTCAGAAAAGTAGTATACATAAAACAATGCATTTGTCGATAAATCAAGGTGTGGGTAATACATGGAACTTAATATGGGAAGCTTACGAAGGTTTTACAGTGTCATCTTATAATATATATAGAGGTGTTAAAGCTGATAGTATGTATCTAATTGGTACAATGTCGGGAGTTAATACACAATATAGTGATTTTAGTGCTCCGACAGGATACGTTTATTATCAGGTTGAAGTAATAAGTCCTAATTCTTGTAATCTTACTAAATCTATTAACTCTTCTCGTTCAAATATTGCAAGTAATAATCCTAACGATATTAATGAAGTTGAAAGGAAGAAACTTAGTGTATCTATTTATCCAAATCCTTGCAGTTCTATCATTAATGTTAAATTTAATAGTTACAATAATAAAACGTCAACTATAAACATCTACAATTTCTTAGGTAGTCTAGTTAAAAGTGAAAAGTTAAATTCTCAACAACAGCAATTAGATATTCATGATTTGCCAAACGGTATTTATATGATTGAAATTAAAACTGAGAACTTTATTAAAACACAAAAAATAATAATACAAAAATAAATTTTCATTAAAAAATAAATTAATTTTAAAGAAAAATAGTATCAACTGATATAATGGATGATACTTATTTCTCCGAACTTCGGACAAGACAAAATCGTATTGATTACTCATGTCCGAACTTCGGAGAAGACAAAATTGTACAAATTACTCGTGTCTGAACTTCAGAGAAGATAAAATTGCACAAATTACTCATGTCTGAACTTCGGAGAAGACAAAATTGCATAAATTACTCATGTCCGAACTTCGGAGAAGACAAAATCGTAAGGATTACTCGTGTCCAAACTTCGGAGATGACAAAATCGTACGAATTACTCATGTCCGAACTTCGGAGACGTACCTCATGAAAAAGAAAGTAAATAAAATTAAACTTTATTTATACAATTGTGTTTATAGTAACAATGAAAGAGTTTTTCAAAAAATTAATAAAAAGTTTAAAAATAAAAAAAATGGATACACCTAAAAGAGCAGGCGATATGCCTGTAGCAGTAGAATTAGTACAAGGCGAAACCTATGCATGGTGTGCATGTGGTTTATCTAACAATCAACCATTTTGCGATGGTTCGCATATCGACACCGACATATACCCTAATGTATTTGAAGCCGAAAGAACAGGCACACATTACATGTGTATGTGCAAAGGTACTAAGAACAAACCATTCTGCGACGGTTCACACGCGGGATAAAATCAATTAAGAATTAAGAATTAAAAATTAAGAATTCTTTAAAATTAAAAAAGAAAGCTCCTTCAAATTAATGAAGGAGCTTTCCTTTTTATGAATAAACCAACCGTCATTGCGAACGGAGTGAAGCAATATATTTTATGAATGAGATTGCTTCACTTCGTTCGCAATGACGGTTTTAAGTTTATAAATTTGAGATTAATTGTTTCAATTTTGTTTCGGCTATCTTTAAATTATATTTAAGATTAATCAATCTTGTTTGCGAATCTACAAAACTCTCTTGTGCCTGACGTACTTCTAATACAGTAGTTTGCCCTAATCGTAAACGTTCCATCACAATCTCAAGATTCTCTTTGGTAAGATCAGCATTTTCTTTTTCAATATTTAATAATTGTAATTGATACTCATATACTATAATAGCATTTTGCAATTGAACATTCAATTGAATCTTTGCTGATTCTAAATTGTATTCTGATGATATTAATTGAAGTTTAGCAATATCAGTTTGTCGCTTTACATTCCCCGACTGATAGATTGGAATAGTAAAACTTCCACCAATCTGTGGTCCATTTATACGATTAATGAGAATACTACCAGCACTGT
>CAIWDQ010000179.1 GCA_903911455.1 uncultured bacterium | reverse complement strand
ATAATTAGGCACGACATTTATGTCGTGTATAAAATGATAGCAAGATTTAGGGCTTCAGCCCAACTTTTTTCTTACCTAAACTCCTAAACTGCTAAATTGCTAATAGCCTAATAAAAAAACCGGGCCTCGTGACCCGGTAAATAATTAAAACTAAAAATTATGATTGACACCACCCATCACTGGGTTACCTTTATACTTAAATCCAGGTCGTCGGTAGCACTTGGATTGATTATGTAAATATATTTCATAGCTGGAGCACCTAATGTAGTGCCTGTTGTATCTATTTTGCCGTTTGCCGGAATGGCATTCCAGGTAGTTGGCATTTCAGTTAATGGAACTGGGCTGGCAATATAACCGGCTGCAAAATTACTATTGTTAGTAAATTCCATTTTAGTGGTAGTAATAAAACTTAATGAGGTATCTTCGTAAGTAGTTGGTGCTAATAGAAAATCAATTACACCCTTAGTGCTGCGAGGATGTGATTGCCAAATCGTCTGGTCGAAGAAATTTTCAACAGTTTCGGGTTCTTCATAAAAATGTCCTGTTATCAAGAGTGCATCTTTGTGCAATAATTTACAGACCTTAACTCTTTGCTTTGCATAATCAGTTGAATCGGACCCTAATTCGCTTTTAAATGCTAGTTGAAGAGCCATTGTAGTTTCAATTGCAAGCTTGTGAGCAGCAAATTCTGCCACAACAGGTGCAGTTAAGTCGGTAGCATACTTCGTTACCTTAGTTCCTAAATAGGATAAACGTGTAGCGAATTCGGCGGTAGAAGCTTCGGTAAAGTAAGTTACACCTTGTGGGAAGATTTCCTCCAACTTAGCAGGAGTTAAACGAAACTTTGCTGCTGCCTGGTTGTAAAGAAAAGTAACAAACTCATTAAAATCGACGATTGATTCATCCTTTCCGGTTGTTTCAACATGTCTGCCCGAGAAATCCAATGTCTTTTTGTCGACAATATCATTCAGTAGATCTCCTTCTGTCTGCATTTCAAGGATAAGTGGAGCAAATTCCACAACTCCTGATGCAGTCATCTTTTGGATGTGAGTGCTTACCAGCAATCTGAACTTATCTGTTCCGATTGCTAATGTCAAAAAGATGTTAAAATAGTAATGTCTTAATTTAGAATTAATCATTTACTAAACATTTTTTAAATAAATAGAATAAAAACATTTATTGCAACTGCAATAAGTAGCTCGTTGGGTATTGGTCAAGGATTTTCGCAGATGATGTTGCGAGACATTGCTCAAAAAGGTGATGCAAAGATACAACAATTTATTAAGTTATTTTAGAATTAGTAATAAAAATGTGAAAAAATAAACAAATATATTTTGATACTAATTATTATTAGATAAAAAGCTTAGATATTAAGTAAACTTTATAGTGTTTTTGAATGAAAAAGAGCATCTTAAGTATTTTGACCGATTTCTTTTTTTAAAAAGAAGAATAACTTTTTATCCAAAATAGTTTTCACAATTAGATAAAATTAATATTAGTGGTTCTATAACGATTTGTATGGGTAAATAAAAATTAATAAATTTGCCTGTAAAAAGAGTTATGAATTCAGAGGAACT
>CAIWDQ010000178.1 GCA_903911455.1 uncultured bacterium | reverse complement strand
ATTCAAATTAGTTCTTCTTTATTTCGTATTAGTTCAGACTTTTATAGAGCTATTTCCTACTTATCTTCGGTTAATTCTACTTTAATTTGAATTAATTCCACCTTATATTGAATAAACTCCGCACTATCTCGAATAAACTCCGCATTAAGTGGACTTAACTCCGCACTAAGTAGACTTAACTCCGCACTAAGTAGAGTTAACTCCTCATTAACTTGAGATAACTCCGCATTAAGTATAGATAACTCCGCATTAAGTAGACTTAGTTCCGCATTATCTCGAGATAATGACGCATTTATTCAATCTGGAGCCGACTTTTGTCAATAAATAATCACAAATAGCTATACTACTACAGATTAATCAAAAGCTAAACTAAATTTTTCTTTATAAATAAGAATATAATGGCTACAAGAAGTAGCTTTTAGATAATGATTTGAAATAATAAAGGAACCAACCCACTGCTTTCAACAATCATTATTATAAAAAGGCTGTGCAAATGCCCTGCCACCGAAAGAATAGGTGTGGCGATGTGCAAATTTTATGAATTCATCTCGCAATTTAGTTATCCCATTTTTATCTTTAAAAGAGTTTTCAAAGATACTCATTTTATTAATACAAATTAGAAAAAAGAATTATTTAATTTTAATTGAAATTTATTTTAATGAAAGTAGTTTAGTTTTGATAATAATATAGTATGTTTGCAAAAAAATAAAACACTTTATGATAAAGAAATTTTTAATCCCATTATTAGTAGTAATAATTTATTCATGTAGCCTCCCAAAAGAAGCTCAACTGCGTTTAAGTAAAACACAAAGAGATACAATTACAAGCTTCCCTTTAGATTATTGCCTTACACTCCCCGAATTGAACAAAGATAGCTGGAATGACAATTATACTTACTTTGATAAATTCAAAACAAATGAAATAAACAGAACTCAAGCGGGGCTATCGTTTACTTATGAAGGTGTTAATCACTATTTTTGTTATCCATCAGCAAATCCTTATACTCAATTGGCAACATCAACTATGATTAACGATGATACTAAAATTGTTGGTGAGTGGAGAATTGTAAATTGGCGAACTATATTATTTGAAGATTCAATATCAAATAAAGATGATAAAATTTATAGAACAACGAAAGAAATAAAAAATGATAAAGAGGATGATTTTTATTTGTTAATGACAGGAAAAAGGATGAAATTTTATTGTAAGACAAAAGATAGTCAAAGATTTAGACACATATTTTCAAAAAATTATTGTATTGTTAGCAAAAGATACTTAATGGTTTATGGATTATCTAAAGCTGGTGCAGCTATTAATTTTATAGGGATAGATAAAGATGGACGACTTATATTAGATACTTTCTATCAGGAAGAAAGAACTGTAAAAAACAAATATATAGTATTTCATGCCACAATGATGCAATATATTTTTGAGAAACTTAACTAAAATATTAGAGAAAACTTTCTTTAATACGCAGCTTTATAAGTTTTATTAAAATATTTAAACCACTTATCGCCAACTGTATAGTTAGTTATCATCGTTGTTACACTCAATTTAAAAGTTTTATGACTATCTGTCAAAGCTTTTGCTTTAGCAAGCGCAACTTGTAAATCCTCAGTCTTATTTGAAGGATAATTTTCGTCCTTCAATAACTTTAATAACTCCAAACATCCATCCCAATCGTTAACATCAGCATAATATTTTGCAGCATAATATGTAGCTTCTATATTATTTTTGAATCTTAAGAATTCAACAATATTAGAATTAGTGATTTTGGCAGTATCAAGCTTGGCATTGATGTAAAGTATATCGGCAGCATGAAACTTTTGCGTAAATGCCTTTAAATCATTCGCAACATAAGCCACCTTAGCATCTTCTTTATATTTATAATAGTCAGTTACAGCCTTAATTTGCTGCCTTGCCTCCTCGGCATTTATAGTTAAAAGCACACAATTTTTATGTTGAGAAGCGCTATTCAGCACCTCATCAAGCAAATTCCCGGCTCTAACATAATCTTTCATAGCAATATTATTTTTAGCCATGGCAGTATTCATATCTATCTTATCTTGTATGTTCTGACAGTCTTTTAACTGCATTTTTTGCCTAAGTAAGATAAGCGAAGCATTTACCTCTTCATCATTTTCCAGGCTATATTGCTTCTGAACCCTCACACTCCTATTATATATACTGTCTGCATTGGCCAATTCGTTAGCCCATACCATAAAACCCCCGGTTTGCAAATCATTACTGATAATTTTCTTTGCATTATCCTTAACCAACGAATCCAAAACAGCATATGTTTTAAACGAAGCCGTAGCTTCTAGGCTCTTAGCCATAAGATAATTATCAATAGCCAACTGAAACTTGTTTTCTTTTGAATAAGCATTGCCTTCATCAATATATTTCCAATAACTATTGCGAACAGTGCTATTGGTTTCGGTTTCTTTAACTTCTATATTATCAACATGCTTCTTTTTATGTGTATATATTTTCTTTTTATGATTTGTATTAGATGCAATTGTTGTTTGTTTAGTATATTTTTTCTTATTTATATGATGAGAAGTTTTATTTTTATGTTGATTAGATGCAATAGTAGTTTGAATAGGCTTCACAAAAGTAGATTTTTCGGCATTTGAAGCTATCTTACTGCAATCATTATCTTTAATAAGCTTACATAAAGCATCAGCTTTCTGAAAATAATAATCAGATTGCTTCGTTTGATTGTCATTTTTATAAGAAAAAGCAAGTTCCATATAAAGTTTAGAAAGCTTTTTAACATATTTATCTGCATCAGCATCAGTAGTTATGTAAGTACGGTTAAGTTCAGAATAATCTTTTGCCTTAAGAATAAATGTTTCGGCGATACTTAGTTTATTAGCCTCCAAAGCTTGATTAGCAACCTTAAGATAAGAATGATAAAGCCCATATTTAGACAATGAAATTCCGTGTTGAAACGCCTCACAGTCAAATCTATTGTAAAAATGGCAAAAAGTATCAGCTTCCATAAACAATTCAAGCGAAGCATTGTAATCTTCATGAGCTAAAAGGAAGTTACCATAGTTGGAATAGTGCTTTCTAATCTGATCAATCAAAGCATTGATCAAATTTAAGTTCACATCATCAGCATATATCAGATTAGAAACACCTTCAAGCAAGTAAGCAGCCTGAGTAATATTATTTCTCCCCAAACTTATCAGAGCTTTCTGATAAACTGAAGGTATATAAAAAGGATTAACCATCAAAGACTTATCAAAATAATGATCAGCATTAGTACTATCCCCTTTAAGTAAGAGCTCAAGACCCTTTTTGTACAACCAATAATCATGATATGCTACATATTGATCAATTATAACCCTCAATTTAGGAAGAGTAGTCAAAAGATCATTATATTTACGATACATTTCTATAAAACCTGCATCCGAAGTATTAATTGATTTAAAAGCATTTGTATTCTTAAGAGCCTCAATAGCAAATTCAGTTTCATTAAGCGTACAATCATAAATAGGAAGCATATCAATATCACCAAGATTAATCTTCTGAACAGAATTATAATGAAGACTAATCACCGAATCCAGTTCATTAATAGTAATATTCTGCTTTTTCTGCGCTGATAACACAGTACAAATGAGCAATAAAGCAGTAAGAATAAATATTTGTTTATATATGAGTTTTAAGTGCAATTGTATTCAATTTAATTAACCGACAAAGTTACTAAATTCATAAAGTTGTAAGAGAAGCTTTCATTTATTTACAAACAAATTAAAGTTGATAAAAGAAAGTGACAAAAATATTAGGCATAAAAAAAGTCCTGCATGAAGCAGGACTTTAAAAATTGTAAATGTTTTATAATTGATAAACTAAGCTAGTTTAACATTTATTGCACTTAAACCTTTTGGCGTTTCAGTAACATCAAATGTTACGACGTCGTCTTCTTTAATTCTGTCAATTAAGCCAGAAGCGTGTACGAAATAGTCTTTTCCAGACTCTGAGTCTTTAATGAATCCAAAGCTTTTTAGACCATTGTAAAACTTTACTGTTCCCTTGTTCATATTGTTATTTTAAAATTTGTTGCAAGATACAACTTATTTTTCAATTACAGCATTTTTATTATTCTTTTTTATGAATTTATATAAGTTTTGAAAAAACTTACTCCTTTATATCTATTTTTTTTGTATCTTTGCACCCGATTTGGCCCCGTGGCGTAATTGAATAGCGCATCTGACTACGGATCAGAAGGTTCTAGGTTTGAATCCTAGCGGGGTCACTAAAGAGAGCCATTTACAAATATGTTGATGGCTCTCTTGTTTTATTTAACTCTTTTCCTTTCTCTCATTATTATCCTTAAGTAATACTCTTAATCATTTTCAGAATTTCAATTAGAGAAAATACGTTAATAGATTAGTGTTTCACACAAAAATATTTCTTTATTTTGTGAAGTTGTTAACAATTTATATATTCACAAATGAAAAGAAAGAAATACTACCTTTTAATTTTTGTTTTTACATTAGTATCAATTGTTTTAATTGATAATTTAACTTATGCACAAGATAGCACCTGTAATTGTAAAGTGAAAACTTCCGTGAGTTTTCAGAGCAGATATATTTGGAGAGGGCAAGCTTTGGGTGGTGCTTACCCAAGTATACAACCTACTCTTGAATTTAGTAAAGGAAAATTTACTATTGGTACATGGGGTGCTTACTCTACAAGTGGGATCATAAGTAATCAAGAAACTGATCTTTATGCTTCTTATACTTTCTTAAAAGAGATGCTAACATTTACAGTTACTGACTATTTTTTTCCAAAGGATTTTAGTAGTTATGATTACTTTAACTATACCAAAAGTAATACTGGACATGTATTTGAAGGTGCTCTTAAATATAATGGGACCGAAAAACTTCCTCTTACTTTAATGGTAGCAACTAATATATATGGTGCTGATGCTAAAAAAGCTGATGGCAACATTACTTATTCCACCTATGTTGAGTTAGGTTATACTACTAAAATAAAAGAAACATCACTTAATTTTTTCTTAGGTAGTTCGCTTAATACACCTGCTAAAAATGTTCCGGGTTTTTATGCTAACAGCAAAACTTCTATCGTTAATCTTGGTCTTACAGCATCCAAAGATATAGTTATTACTGATAAATTCTCTTTACCTGTATCTTCGTCATTAATCTTTAATCCAGATGCAAGAAAGATCTTCTTTGTATTTGGTTTTTCTTTATAACAATCATATTAATCATTTAATAATAATTTAATAATTCAATTATGTTAGAAACTGGTTCAACCGGCTTTATGTTATTAGCCGCAAGTTTAGTAATGCTTATGACACCTGCTTTAGCTTTGTTTTATGGTGGCTTAGCAACAAAAAGAAACATCCTGGGGATTATGATCCAGAGTTTTGCTTCTTTAGGATGGACAACCGTTCTATGGTTTATTTTTGGGTATTCTTTATGTTTCAGTGGAGGTGCAGGTGGTATCATGGGCAACTTCGAGAAAGCATTTATGAATGGTGTGTCAATTGACTCGATGTATGCCGGCAACGGTAAGATACCTGAAATCGTGTTCTTTGTTTACCAGATGATGTTTGCTATCATCACTCCTGCTCTTATCACAGGTGCGTTTGCTAATCGTGTAACTTTTAAATCATACATGATATTCTTAACAGTATGGCAAGTGTTTGTTTACTATCCATTCGTACATATGATATGGGGTGGTGGTTTATTACAAGTATGGGGTGTTTTAGACTTTGCTGGTGGTATTGTTGTACATGCTACAGCAGGTTTCGCAGCTTTAGCTTCAGTATTTTATGTAGGTGCCAGAGTTGACAAAAACTCTACTCCTAATAGTATTCCTCTGGTAGCTATCGGAAGTGGTTTATTATGGTTTGGATGGTATGGTTTCAATGCAGGTAGTCAACTATGTGTTGATAAAGTTACTGCTTTAGCTTTCTTTAATACAGATATAGCTGCTTCTTTTGCAACTGTTGCATGGGTTGTTATCGAATGGTCGAGAGAGAAGAAACCTAAGTTTGTAGGGCTGCTTACAGGTTCTATTGCCGGGCTTGCCACTATTACGCCATGTGCCGGATACATTCCTATGTGGGCTGCTCCTATTATAGGTACAGCGGCAGGTATAGTTTGTTATCTTGCAGTTATGCTGAAAAACCGTATGAAATGGGATGATGCCCTTGATGTATGGGGAGTTCACGGTGTTGGAGGTGTATTAGGTAGCATTTTACTTGGTGTATTTGCATCTAAAGCTATTAATCCTGCAGGAGCTGACGGATGGATATTTGGTAATTCATCTTTCTTCATGAAACAATTTATAGCAGTAGTTATTGCTTCAGCTTATGCTTTTATATTTACTTATTTGATGTTGGCAATTATAAATATGATCACTCCTGTTCGTGTATCGGAAGAAGCCGAACGACTTGGTTTGGATGCATCATTACACGATGAAAAGGCTTACGACGAAGGTGCGCTTTAAATCAATTACAAAAATTGGCAACAGGCAATAGTTAAGAATAAGATTGCCTAAAGTGCCTAAAATAGTTAAAGTGCCAAAGTTTTGAAGACAATTAATAGTTAATAATAATATAACTCTAATTCCTCCCCTCTCATGGGAGCTTAGGTGGGGTTAATACAAGAAGAGCCGTTATCAATCAAATGATAACGGCTCTTTTGCTATTTTAATATTAGGTTAGTTAACTCTAATCGATACATAATCTGTCCATTCGCCTTGGACATTACCAGCCAGAACAACTCTAACTCTTATTAAATAAAAAGCTCCACTTTCAAATCCTTTAACTACACTTGTAGGATCTGGCATATTCTTTTCAGTAATAATATCTGGAGAGCCATCTGAAAATCTCTGAGTACATTCAATTAAAAAGTAATGATATTTAAGAATTTTTTTTGTTTTAATTTTCAAACTACCACTTTCAATATCATTTGTAACAGTTAATTCTGGTGATTGTGATTTACCTCTTGGTATTTTTAATTCAAATCCCATTTTAGCAGCAATTGTTGGGTCTTGTGCTAAATTTACTGCATCCTCAGTACATAAAGCATCTGCTCTATAATCACTTTTCATTTGAGCAACTAAAAGTTTTGCTTCTTCAGATGAAATTCCATCATTGGTTTCGCTTAGTATACTAAGGTCTTCTAATTTTCCTGCATTTATCAACATTGCAGCACCCGATACCTTTAATCCCGGTACAAGTAGAGCGTTTTTTGTTAATTTCGCTGCTAAAACTTTTATTACTTTGATAAATACACTTCGACTTGTTGCCACAAATGCGGTCTTTATCCGATAAAATGTTCCCATTTTTTTATTTATTAAATTGATTATAATAATCATTTAAGCTACTTTTATAATCATTCATGCTTACATTACAACTATTTATGCTTACATAATAACTTTACATACATACATTATAACTATTTATAAGTATATTATAACTATTCATGTGTACATTATAACTAT
>CAIWDQ010000177.1 GCA_903911455.1 uncultured bacterium | reverse complement strand
TTCTTACTAACTTTAATACTGACTCCCTTGTTTTTGGGTTACATTATTTTCGTTATCGTTGTCAGGATAATTCAGGACTTTGGAGTCCTGTTGTAAGTCAGCTATTCTTAAGAAACCTTATCACACCAGCAATCACACCTGAAGTATTAAATCAAAAACAGATAGTAACTCATCAGTTCTGGTTTGACTCTGATTTCGATCATAGAATAACTCAAAATATAAATGGTCAAGATTCAATTACGTTTCTTAATTCATGCAATACGGATTCATTATCGCTAGGTATTCATACTTTCCATTATCGATGTAAAGATGTAGCAGGTTTATGGAGTCCGGTTGTAAGCCAAATGTTTCTTATAAAGAATAATCCTAATTTAATAGTAAGTCCAATTTATACTCAATACAAGCTTACAAAATACAGATATTGGTTTGATATGGTTAATACCTTTACTTATAAAACTATATTACCTCATGCAGATTCAGTTTTAATCCCTGATTTTGATCTTACAAATGTAATAAATGGCACGCATGTTATGCATTATCAGTTTTTGGATGAAAGAGATCTGTGGAGTTCTCCAATGTCTGATACTGTAGTTGTACAACAAATTCCGGGGCCTGCAGGACCAATATCTGGGCCGATTCAAGTAAATGAATATACGCATAGCGTTTTATATTCAGTTCAACCTATATTAAATGCAACTTCATATATTTGGACATTACCTAATGGTGTAATCGGTTATAGTGATTCAAACTCTATCATGGTTGATTTTCCACTTTATGCTCATTCTGGCTTGGTTAAGGTAAAGGGACATAATCAATATGGCAATGGATTAGAATCAACATTAGGTGTGACAGTAAATCCATTAGCAATTTCTCCGATTACAATTTCAGGAAAGTACAGTATTTGTCAAGATAGCAATGTAACCTATACTGCAAGTTTAATAAATGGAATTACTAATGCTTCATATCAATGGGTATTAAATGGAATTAATGTTGGTACTAATAGTAATACTTACACATTTACACCATCAAACAATGATAATATAATATGTATATTAACATCCAACCTTCCAACTGTAGATACTAGTAATTCTATTTTTATAACAGTATTTTCAAAACCCGATGCTGCAGGAACTATTTCAGGCATGTCAACTGTTTGCCAGGGACAGAGCTTTGTAACTTATACTGTTCCTATTATTGCAAATACTACTAATTACTTCTGGACATTACCAAACGGAGCAACAGGCTCAAGTTATACAAATTCTATTTCAGTTAATTTTGAAACAAATGCTGTATCCGGATTAATTAAAGTAAAAGGGCAGAATAATTGTGGTGATGGAGCTGAATCTTCATTATTCATAACTGCTAATCCTTTGCCATATGATGCAGGTTTAATTTTTGGGCCATCTGAAGTATGTCAGGGGCTGAATAGTGTAACTTATTTTGTAAATCCTATTGCCAATGCTACTTCTTATATTTGGACGTTACCTAATGGAGCAATAGGCTATAGTTCTACAAATACTATTACAGTTAGTTATAATACTTCTGCGTTATATGGGACAATAACTGTAAAAGGACATAATAGTTGTGGTGATGGTGGAATTTCAACATTATTAATAATAGTAAATCCTTTACCTAATGCTGCAGGAGCCATACAGGGCACATCAACTGTATGTCAAGGACAAAGTGGAACAATTTATACTACACCACTAATTTCAAATGCTTCATCTTATATTTGGACTTTACCTAATGGAGCTAATGGTATAAGTAGTTCTAATACTATAACAATTGATTTTACAAGTGCGACATCAGGGTACTTAACTATAAAAGGACATAATGATTGTGGTGATGGTTTTGAATCTTCTCTGTATATTACAGTAAATCCAATGTTAACTTCATCTGTAAGCATTGCAAGTACTACTTCATCTATTTGTCAGGATAGTGCTGTTACATTCACAGCAACACCAGTTAATGGAGGTAACAATCCTACTTTTAATTGGTATGTAAATGATGTATTAATGACTAATGATACAAGTTTAAATACTGGATTGGTTTCTTATTATCCATTTAATGGGAATGCTCATGATATTGGAGTAAATGGTAATAATGGAGTTATTATAGGTGCGACTTTAACAACTGATAGATTAGGAAATCCAAACAGCGCTTATTATTTTAATGGAAGTGGAGCTTATATAAAAGCTACTTCAAACAACTTACCAACAACTGATCGAACTGTTTCATTATGGTTTAATGCTAACCAACTTCAACCATCTCAATTATCAGGACTTTTTGGATACGGAGGAAATTCATGTGGTTCTACATGGTTTGAAGGTATAAATGCAAATACCTTATTAACTGATGTGCATTGCGGAGGTAATACTTTTGCAAGTTCCTATTCAATATCTCCAGGGCAATGGTACAATTGGGTTATCACTAATGATAATACAGGTCGTAAAATGTTTTTAAACGGTTCACTGATAGGATCAACTACTTCATACGTTAATAACACTTATATTACTAATAGAGATTTGGCAATTGGAGTCCTTGTAAATAGTGGTGGTTATGCTCCTTATACTGATGGAAATATTGGGTGGTTTAATGGTAAATTAGATGATATCCGTATTTACAACCGTTCTCTCACTCCTATTGAAGTTTTAAAACTGTATAATGGATCTAATTTTACATATGTTCCTAAGAATAATGATCATGTTAAATGCATTATGACTTCAAGTGTTACTTGTATTTTGAACAATACAGATACAAGTAATACTATAACTATGACAGTACATCCATTGCCTGATACTGCATTAGCAATATCAGGGACAACAACTGTTTGTCAAGGTCAACACAATGTTACTTATACTGTACCTGCTATTAATAATGCAACTTCATATATCTGGATTTTACCTAATGGTGCAACAGGCGTCAGTGGGACTAATACAATTAGTGTTGATTTTGGAACAAATGCAATAACAGGGAATATAATTGTTAAGGGTCATAATTATTGTGGAGATGGTTATTCATCTTTATTGCCAATAATTGTTAATCAGTTACCTGCCACACCTTCAACAATTGAAGGTCCAACAAACATTTGCAATCAACAAACCAATATAATTTATTCTGTTGCTCCTATAGCAAATACAACATCTTATATATGGACTTTACCGACAGGAGCTGATGGCTATAGCAATACAAACTCAATAAGTTTAGATTTTTATTCTGTAACTAATGAGAATATAACAGTTAAAGGTCATAATGCTTGTGGAGATGGTGTAGAATCTGTATTACCCATAATTATAAATCCTTTAATAACTACAGCAGTTAATATTAATAGTTCTGTTAGTAGTATTTGTCAGGATAGTAGTGTTACATTTATTGCTATACCTGAATCTGGTGGAAATAATCCAACATTTAAATGGTATGTTAATAATATTTTGGTTGATTCATCACTTGGTATGAATTCAAATGGGTTGTTAGCATCATATCCTTTTAATGGTAATGCCAATGATATAAGTGGAAATAACCATAATGGAATCATTTATGGAAATCCAACTCTTACTACAGATAGATATGGAAATCCAAATAGTGCATATTATTTTAATGGTTCAGGAGCTTATATTGATTTGGGTAATTGGTTTACTTACAATAAATTTTCAATTTCTTTCTGGGCAAATCAGACTGGTTTCTCTGGAGATTATACTGATATAATCGATAATAATCATACAGGTTATCAAAATTGGGTAATTCAAGCTACTCCTAATAATCTTGATTACGGTTTTGGTATTGCATATGTAGGTGGAACTGGTTTTACGCTTACATTTAATCAATGGCATCATGTTGTATGTATAAAAGATTCGTTAAACATGAGTACTTATCTGGATGGCGTATTATTAAACACAATTTCTTCTGGATATTCTCCAAACTATAGTAATCAAAATCTATATGTAGCTAGGTGGGGAGGTGGAGGTAGGTATTTCAATGGGAAGATTGATGATATCCAATTCTACAATCGGCCACTTTCAAGTACTGAAGTTTTTGGTTTGTATAAAGGTTCAGCATATACATATGTGCCTTTAAATAATGACCAAATTAAATGTGTAATTACTTCAAGTTTGCCATGTGTCATAAATAATCCAGAAATAAGTAATGTTATTACCATGACAGTGCATCCAAAACCGAATGCTGCGGGTACTATTTCAGGTTTAACAAATGTATATCAAGGTTTATATAATGTTACTTATACTGTTCCTCCTATTATTAATGCTAACAGTTATATCTGGACCTTACCTAATGGAGCTATTGGTACAAGTACTTCAAATACTATTAATGTTGATTTCACTAACACTGCTATTTCAGGGATTATAACAGTTAAAGGTCTTAATAATTGTGGTGATGGTGTAATTTCATCTTTACAAATTAATGTAAGTCCATTACCAGATCCCGCAGGACCAATTAATGGCATGACGTCTGTTTGTCAAAATCAAACAAATGTTACATATTCTATTCTTCCTATACCAAATGCAACATCTTATGTATGGTCATTACCAAATGGTGCTATTTTTGTAGGTTCAAGTAATACAAATTCAATTATTGTTAATTTCATAAATGCTACTTCAGGAATAATAAGTGTTCACGGTGTTAATTCTTATGGTGATGGTGTTGGTTCTTCATTGAATATTTTTTATAATACTCCTTCAGTTCTTCCAACAGGTATTAGTGGAGCTACCACTATATGTAATGGCAACTCAACAACTCTCTCAGTTGGTGGTGGCATATTAGGTACTGGAGCATCATGGCAATGGTATACAGGTAGCTGTGGTGGAACTTCAATAGGAAGTGGGTCTTCAATTACCATAAGTCCATCCGTAAATACTAGCTATTATTTAAGAGCAGAAAACGTTTGTAATTTTACTAATTGTGTAAATACAACTGTAATTGTAAACTCTTTATCTGGGAATCCTACTTCAATAAGTGGACCAACTGTTTATTGCTATGATCCTGATAACACTACAACTTTAAATGTAATTGGTGGTTCATTAGGAATAGGTGCTAGTTGGAAATGGTATACTGATTTATATTCTCCTTCTATAGCAAATGGGTTAAGTTTAATTATTAACCCTAGTTTTTCTACAACATATTATGTAAGAGCTGAAGGCTTATGCAATACATCTAGTTATGCATCATTAACAGTAAATGTAAATACTCCTTCTGTTGCTCCTTTAGCAATAAATGGAACAGTTAATACTTGTTCAGGAACAAATTCTACTTTGTCAGTTAGTGGTGGAACTTTAGGTTTGGGTGCAACTTGGCATTGGTATGTTGATAGTTGTGGAGGCACACCTATTGGCACTGGTCATAGTATTAATACTATTCTTCAACCTAATAAAACATATTTTGTAAGGGCTGAAGGATTCTGCAATACTACAAATTGTGCTAGCCGAACATTTACTGAACAAATTTATCATTTACCAACACTGGCTTATACAAACAACACTGGCTTTGTAAATCATATGGTTAGTCCTCATGATGGAACTCCAACTGATATCTATCGTTTCGAAGTTCGTTACACTAATATTGATGGTATAAAACCTGCTGCTACTTATCCTAGATTACAACTGGATTTCGAAGGCAATGGTGTTTATACTGATCCAAACGACAGATTATTCTATATGTTAGAGGTTGATCAGAGTGATACTAATGTTACAGATGGAAAGGATTATTATTATATTTCAACATCACTTCCTGAATCTCCAAACTGGCATACATTAATAACTGCTGTTGATTTGGAAGGTTGTACTACTATCTTAGGTCCAATTAATGAACCTAAGGTATTAACGGCGGCTGATATCTCAATTTTTGCTAATGATATTAGTTTCTCAAATGCTCATCCTAATCCTGGTGATGTAATTACTGTATATGCTACTATTCATAATTATTCAGGTCGCTCTGCTGATAATTTTGTTGTGCATCTGGTTAATCAATTTGACACAACTGCTATTTATGGAAACATTACTGTACCTCATTTAGGTGCATATAGTGCTTCTACAGTTTCGTGGAACATAACTACTCCAGCTTTACCAGCTTGGTGTCCTATGCAGGTATTTATTGACTGGACAAATGTTTTAATCGAACCAAATGAGTTAGACAATCAGGCAATTCGTCCTTTTACAAATGGTAATTACACATTACCTGGTAAGATCATGATTACTGCTCATGCAAGTCCTGCTTATGCTCCTCAATATTCAAATATAAGTGTTTGTGGAAATGCTTATTACATTGGTACTGCTGTTCATTTAGTTGATTCTTCATGTGCAGGTGCTACTGTTACTTTTACAGTTGTTGAAACTGGACAGACAGGAAGTACATACACTAATTCATTAGGAAACTATTGTGTTGGTGTTTATGCTCCTTATCCTGCAGGAATATACCATGTTAATTTACATATTACAGATTATACTTTGAATGGTGATACTGCAACTTCTTTTGAGATTTACGTACCACCACCTGTATTATGTCCCGATCTTAGTGTTTCTATTAATATAGGTTCTCAAACAATTAATCCTGGAAGTTGTCATTGGAATAGTTGTATTAACATTCTACAGGGAGATCATTTAAGCGGGACTGTTACTGTATATAATAGCGGTAATGCTCCTAGCGGTTCTTCTATTCTACATATTGATGCACCTTATGGATCTCCTGCTCCTCCAAGCAATATTTCGGTTCCTGGTTTAAGTGCGGGAGCTTCTTTTACTGTTATAATTCCAAATATGACTTATAATACTTTAGGTGGAACTTATTTCTCTGCTACTGCTGATTATAATAATAATGTGCCCGAATGTTATGAATATAATAATAGTAGTTATGTTTGTATTGCTGTTCATCAGGCTCAACCTGACATAGTAGCGTCAGGTTATATTTACTCTTCAAACAACCAATGTCAGTTTAATGATCTTTCGTTTGGATTAGATAACCCTGGAGGAGTTGCTACTGGAACTTTCCATAACCGTTTACAAATATTTAAAGGAGGTGTTCTTGTAACTACTCTTTATAGTACCACTCCTAGTATCCCTGCTTTGAGTTGCACATCTACTTATTTTAGCTGGCCTTCTCCTCATCCTATAGGCAGTTATACATTTGAATTTGTAGCTGATTATCTGAATGAAGTTGCTGAAGTAAACGAAACTAACAACAGTGTATCTTTAGCTACAACATTATATGATTGTAAAGCTGATTTATCAGTGTATGGTTGTACTAACCTTACTGTTGAACCGGTTGATCCTTTGCATCCCGGTACTATTACTATTTCTGCTATTATTGTGAATGGAGGATTGATCTCTGCCAGTAATTTCTATGTTAACTTCAATGTTGCAGGTACTATATATCCTTATCATTTCACGGGAACCTTAACTTCGGGTCAGTCTCAACAAATATCTATTTTAGTTCCAACTCCTGCTTATGGCAACGATCAATTAATAGTTACTGTTGATCCAACTAATGTTATCGATGAATCTAATGAGACCAACAATACAGCAACTGCCAGTTTGTGTTGGGATTTCTCTTTAAGCGATTTTTGTTGGGGTGGTGCTTTCTGGGATTACACCCAGATCAAGAACCAACCTGTGATTTTTAACGTTGGGGTAAACAACTCGGGTATCTATAAAGCATCTAATCTTAAGATCAGGTTCGAAGTAAGTGGCCCCGGGCTGACTGGATGGATTAATTTAGGCAATGCAAATACCTATTGTGGAACTACATTCTGTGGTTGTCCGTTCTCAGCTTACTTACCTAATCCTTTTGCCTTCCCTCATGTGGGAACGTATTACGTTAGGATGACTGCTGATCCGAATAATGATTATATTGAATGCAATGAAACGAACAATGTTCTTATTGTTCCGGTTATAGTTACTGATTTGCCTAACTACAGGGTGCTTTCTCAATACATTGCTCCTTCTAAATTGAATCCTGAACTCAATGAACCTATCTCAATTGATCTTACCTACGAAAACATTGGCATGACGAGTACCGACTCTTTGTATTTGTTTGCTAAAGTAGATAATACTCCTTTTGATACTATTAGGGTTGGAGGTTTGATGAGTGGAACATTCACTACAGTGCATTTAACTAAACAATGGTCTTCTAACCTACGCGGCATTCATATCATCAGATCAGTTATTGATTTCTATAATCAGGTAGTTGAGACCAATAAACTGGATAATGAAGCTACTCGCGCAGTGGTAGTCGGCAAGTCACCTAATCTATTGTTCACTCATTTCGACGTAAGTGACAGTTTGCCTGCTTATCATTCTACTATTAATATTAATGCTACTGTTAAAAATGTTGGGTATGATAGTTGTAGTGCTACAGTAAAGTTCTATTATTTAGACAACAATAGTAACGAAGTCTTTATTGGGCAACAATATGTTGTACTTGATACTTCTCAGAGTATCCCAATTACAATGCCGTGGTATGTTGAGGACATTAAAACTACAATTATCGGGCGCATTACTAATGGTATTCCTGTAGAGTATGACATTACTGATAACGAAGCTACCAAGAACATTGGTGGTACAGTAAATTTATCATTTACTTCTACACCTGCCTCCTGCCATTTTGCACAGGATGGTAAAGCCAGAGTGATCGTTGGTGGTGTTCAGCCTCCTTACTTTATTAGTTGGAGCAATGGGCAAACAACTGATACTATTACCGAGTTTGGCGGCACTTATAGTGTAACTGTTAAGGACAGTAACCAGATTGTAATAGCAACAGGAAATGTAACAATTGCAGAGAACCCTTTTAATCCTGTAAGTATTAATATTTCTACTAACTCTTCAAATGTTTGTACCGCGACTATGGTTACTTTAAATGCATCTATTGTTAACGGAGGCTCAACTCCTATCTATCAATGGATAAAGAATGGAGTAAACGTTGGAACTAATAGTAATACCTATTCATATTATCCAAGTAATAACGACACTATTAAGTGTTTACTTACTTCCAATCTATATTGTACCAGTGGTAACCCTGCGATGTCAAATAGTATTATCTTTACAGTTAGTCAGTATCCTATTGTTAACGGACCTATTACAGGCTTGGCTACAGTTTGCCAGGGGCAGACTAGTGTTGTTTATACTATGGCTCCTATTGCCAATGCAATTTCTTATAGCTGGACTTTACCGGGTGGTGCTAATGGATATAGCAATACTAATATTATTAATATTGATTTTGGCAACAATGCATTGTCAGGTATTATCTCTGTGATCGGCAGTAATGTCTGTGGCTTTAGCGAGACTACCAATAAGTCAATTACAGTTAATCCTTTGCCGGGTGCTGCGGGCACAATTACAGGAACTGCTAATGTTTGCCAGAACGTAAACAACGTTTCCTACTCAGTACCTGCAATTCCTAATGCTACCTCTTACGTGTGGACTTTACCAAACGGAGCTACAGGAAACAGTACGACTAATGTTATAAGTGTTAACTTTGGCAACAACGCAATTACAGGTATGATAACTGTTAAAGGTTCTAATGCTTGTGGTTATGGTGTTACTTCTTCATTCTATGTCACCGTAACTCATATTCCGGGTGCCACCGGAAGCATTCTGGGTTACTCTAACATAAATGCACAGGGCGATTACACAACTACATATACTGTGCCTGTTATCTCAAGTGCTACTTCTTACATCTGGACATTGCCCGATGGTTCAACAAGTACTACTGCGACTAACAGCATTGTTTTCAACTGTGGTGCAATCTTAAATTCGGGTACTTTAACTGTTAAAGGTCATAATAACTGTGGTGACGGCACCTCTTCTTCTTTGTTTATTAATGTTGTAACTAATAAGAAGTTGAGGACTCATGCTATGCTTCAGGCGTTATATGATGGCGACAGTCTGATGAATCAAACTATGGACTATGATGCTATCAATGATGTGCTCACACCTAAGTTTACGAATCCTGATGCTGTTGATACCTTAACTTTATTGATAAGAAGTTTAAAGGCTCCTAACTATAATGTGTTAGCAGAGTATCATAATCTAAAATTGATGAAAGATGGTACAATTAATGAGTTGCATTTGCCTTCATGTATTGATGCATTCAACTATATTGTAGTCGTTCATCGTAATAGTATCGACACTTGGAGCGATTCAATTAACTTCTCTGACACACTTATTGAATATAATTTCTACAAACATTCGCTTTCTAATCAATTTGCTAATAATATGTTTGAAATATATAATCCAGATCAAACATTGAAAGGTAACCTGATATGGTCGGGTGATGTAATTAAAGATGGTATTATTAACATCTTCGATCTTGCCGATATCTTTGATATGATAAATGATCCTAATGCTCCTCTGGGTTATATACTTGAGGATATAAACGGTGATGGTGTTATTAATATCTTCGATTTGGCTATTGATTTTGATAATTTAAATGCAGGAGCTACTTCTGTTAATCCTTTTAATTATAAGAAGAAGTAATTGTATTTAATCTTCCACATCCAAAAGAGTCTCTGCAATTAAGTTTGCAGAGACTCTTTTGTTTTATTTCCCATTTGAGGAAAACTAGGGGGATGTAATTTACCTAACCATCATCGCAAATACCAGTCCGTCATTGCGAGGGCTTTGCCCGAAGCAATCTAATTTCCATAACATCATTGATAAATCTAACGGTCCCTGAGCCTGTCGAAGGGTTTATATTTATAACCAAAGCTCGGGTTTAAATATAAAAGAGAAGAAGAAATCTTATTTACCAAAGAAGCCTTTACCATATAAATGATAAAGGCTTCCCAAACGTAATTCGTAATTCGTAATTTCCCCAGTCTCTCCCTCTCTTAGTCCCTCTATCTTAAAATTGTTAAGCTACCGTGAAAATCTTTTTCTTTGTTACTATAAAGATTTTTTGCTTTAAGCAAATAATAGTATACACCATCAGATAAGTCTTTACCTTGATATTTACCATCCCAATTATTCTTATAGTTTCCATCTTGATAAACTAGATTACCCCATCTATTATAAATTTTAACATCAATACTTAACTCATCTTTACTTTTAATAACAAAGTAATCATTTATACCATCTCCATTGGGCGTAATGATATTTGGGATAATAATATTTACATCACAATCACCTACTATAATCTTTATACTATCGCAAGCCGAAGTATCACATACACTTTCCCATCTGGCATAGTATATAGTTGATTGCTTTGGAGCAGGTATAGTAAAGGGTGTATTTTTACCAATATAATTTTGCCCACAAGCATCTGCATACCATTTTAAAGTATCTCCTTTGCCTCCAATAAAAGTTAAAGTTATATTAGTACTATCATTTAAACATAAATTATTTCTATCACTTTGTATAGATAGTTTTTGATTTTCAGGTGGGATAAATTTAAGAATATAACTATCATCTCCACCATTAAAACTTGAATCATAATAAGCACCATTACCAGGGTTCACTGTTATAAAACCATAAGGTTTCATTTCTCCTGTAAAAAAAACATTGTTTTGTTGATCAACTACAACATTTCTTCCAAAACTCCCTCCTTCATTACTTTCATAATATGTAGCCCAATCTAAATTGCATTTTTCATTGAATCTTAATATATAAGTTGCCATCCCCATTGGAGTAAAAACTGATTGATAAAATTCACCATCTAATTGTTTAAATGGAATATTAGCCGATCTAGTTTCTCCTGTAATATAAATATTATCTTTTATATCAATACTAATTGAAGAACCGAAACCGTCCCCAGATTTATCCTCATTAATTCCACCATAATAAGTAGCCCATTCTCTTATACCTTGATCATTAAATTTTAATATACAATTATCATAGTCCCCTGCATTGTTTGCTTGCCAATATGCACAACTTAAATATTGGGTTGGGAAATTAGTTGAATTAGTATTCCCCACAATTATTATATTATTCTTACTATCAACACACATTGAATTTCCAACATCATCTCCAGTTCCACCATAATAAGTAGCCCATCGTCTGACACCTTGATTATTGAATTTTAATATAAAAGCATCAGAACCTCCAGCTTTATATGATTGCCAATATGCTCCAGTTAATTGCTGTGTTGGAAAGTTTGAAGAAGCAGTCCCCCCTACTATATAAATATTATCTTGATGATCAGCAATAATAGAAGCACCATAATCTTGATCACTTCCTCCATAATAAGTTGACCATTTTCTTACACCCATATTGTCAAATTTCACTATGAATATATCCAAAACTCCAGCAAATGTATTCTGCCAATAGGCACCAGATAATTGTTGTAAAGGAAAATCTGATGATCTTGTGTTGCCTATTACATATAAGTTATCCTGACTATCAACACAAACTGATGAAGCTATATCTGTGTTACCCCCTCCGTAAAATGTTGCCCAAAGTCTTACTCCTAAATCATTAAACTTTAAAATAAACGAATCATACCCCCCTGCAGTATATGGCTGCCAATAAGCTCCTGGCAATTGTTGTGTAGGAAAAACCAATGAACATGTACATCCCACCAAATATACGTTATCTTGACTATCAACACATAAAGAATACCCTACCTCAGCAACATTTCCCCCATAATAAGTAGCCCATAATCTTACACCATTATTATCAAACTTATATATATAAGTAGCATTACTAGCTGTACTGGTCCCTACTTGCCAATATGCCCCATTTAATTGCTGAACTGGATAATCAAGACCAGAACCATAACCTGAGATATAAATACATCCTTTGCTATCAATACATATTGCCCAAAACCCATCAAGTCCACTTCCTCCATAAAAAGTAGCCCAAACAAGAGGATCAATTACTAAATCTTGTGTTTTATCATAAGAATTTATATTAAAAGAAATAGTACTATCATTATTATATATGTACTTACTTTGTATTTCTTTTTCTTTATTTTGGCATGAATAAATGTTGCCTTCTTCAATATTTCCGGCAATAGTTTCTATCTTAAGTTTGGTATCGTTATCTAATAAAGAAATGTTTTGGGCATTCAGATATTTTATTTTGATGTCTTTATAATTGGCTTCGGGATGGACTATGAAATCGTACTTTAAAGGGTGTTCCTTATTATTCTTATTGGTATAAATAACCCAATCAATGCCTTTGTAGATGTTCTTTATTGTTATCTTACCAAAACCTTTTACATTATAAATACCTTCGGGGCAATGGGGATAGAAATAGTTATAATGTCCTTGCTGGCTTTCTTCTTCTTTAATTATATTTTCTTTTATAATAGAAGCACCCACCAAATCCATATCCAAACGATAATAAAACACATCTTTATTCTCATCATCATCTTTCTCACCTATTGCCTGTTGCCTATTGCCTATTG
>CAIWDQ010000176.1 GCA_903911455.1 uncultured bacterium | reverse complement strand
TATTATCAGATAAAATGATCTATACATTCGTTATAACTAAAAACTATTATAACTTATATAGTCAGAAAATTGATGAAGATTTTAATAAAAATATAAATCTTGTAAGAAAATATACCAGCACAAATTCTTATGGAAATATTACAAAGAATGATTTTAAGAATTATACCGCTGCTTCTTATTCTATTTACAAAAAGGTATTACAACCAATTGAAAGTTTAGTAAGATGGAATCATCTAATAATTATTCCTGACGAACAATTAAATTTAATTTCATTTGAAACTTTAATAGACAAACCTGTTACTTCAACTGAAATTAATTATAGTAAATTACCTTATCTCATTTACGAACATCCAATAAGTTATTCCTACTCTGCTACTATACTTTATAGTGGGTATTCAAACTCATTATCGTCTTCTGAAAACAAAATGCTGGCTTTTGCCCCTAACTATAACAATGTTTCTACATCATTAAACAGAGGTAATCTTAGTAATCTTAAAAACACTAAAGAAGAAACTTCTAAAATTGGAAGTTTAATGAATGGAAAAATTGTTCAGGATAATTTAGCTACTAAGAACAATTTCCTTTCTATGGCTAAAGACTATAATATTTTACATTTAGCTATGCATGCTGTATTAGATGATACAAATCCTATGTATTCAAAGCTTGTATTTACTCAGAACCAACAGAACAATGAAGATGCAATGCTTAATACTGCTGACATTTATAATATGCAGATTAATTCTAAATTAGTTGTATTAAGTGCATGTAATACAGGAAATGGAACAATGAGAAAAGGTGAAGGAGTTATGAGTTTAGCAAGAGCTTTCTTTTATGCTGGTTGCCCTAGTGTTGTAATGACATTATGGTCAGTTGAAGATAAAGCTAGCTCTGAACTAATGTATAATTTCTACAAATACTTATCTCAAGGTAATTCTAAAGATAAAGCTATGCAATTAGCAAAAATTGATTACCTACAAAACAATCCTCCTTCAAAAACTCATCCTTTTTATTGGGCAGGTTATGTAGCAATAGGTGATGATAGTCCATTATATTCTGAAACTACACATAAAGTATCTTACGCTTATTTACTTTTAATTGCAGGTGTAGGTGTTGGAATTACTGCTCCAATTGTTACTAACAGAAGATTAAAAAGAAAATTCTTAAGAAAACTTAGAGCATTAAGACATTTCTTATTCCCTTAATTATCTTCTTTTCCAACTTAAATTATTTAATAGTATTTTTCCTTATATAATATATAGGTATACCTATTATTACTATTATCAAACCAGGCCAGGTATAATCGGGTTTGTAAATAAGTAAAATACCCATTATAAATGTAGCTGTTATAATATAAATAGCAGGTAATATTGGATAACCAATAGCTTTATAAGGTCGTTCAGCATGCGGTTTCTTTATTCTTAAAATGATAATCCCTAATATGGTTAGCACGTAAAATATAAGTACAGCGAATACAACATAATCTAAAAGTTGTCCATATGTTCCGGATAAACATAATAAAGAAGCCCAGATACATTGTACTATTAATCCATTTGCCGGAACATTCTTTTTATTTAATATGCCTACTTTATTAAAGAATAAACCATCTTTAGCCATTGCATAATAAACTCTTGCTCCTGATAATATCAATCCATTATTACAACCAATAGTAGATATAATAATTAATATCGCCATCATTTTAGCAGAATAATCGCCTAATATTGTAGTCATAGTTGCCGTTCCTAAACGTTCATTAGTTGCAAACTGCATTCCTCTTTCTATCACTGTAGTACCATTAGTAATACCTCTTAAGGGAAGATTCTGAAGATAAACATAATTCATCAACAGGTAAATAATAGTTACAATAAGTGTCCCCAGAAATAAACTTAAAGGCAATGTTTTCTTTGGATTTTTTATTTCTCCACCTGTAAAAGTAACGTTATTCCATGCATCTGAAGTAAAAATTGAACCTACCATAGCCACTCCAATTGCTGCAATTAATGCAAAACCTGTTATAGGTATGTAACTCTTGCTTGCAGTATCCCATTTAACAGCATCCCACATTATACTTTTGTTAATTTCAAATATCCCTTTATCATTAATAAACAATAATCCTATGCCTATAAAAGCTACTATAATGATAATCTTTACAACAGTAAATGAGTTCTGGAATCGTTTACCCCATTTAAGTCCATTAGTATTTAACCATGTAAGAAGTACAATTGATACAATCGCTATAATCTCTGCCGAATTAATTTTAATGAAATGTAAATCCAACAGTATAATCTTTTCTGAAAAAACAGGTATAATTACCCCCAGAAACTTTGCAAAAGCCATCGCTACAGCAGCAATAGTTCCAGTCTGAATTACCATAAACAATGTCCAGCCATATAAGAAACCCGTTAAAGGATTGTATGCTTCACGTAGATAAACATATTGCCCTCCAGCTTTTGGCATCATTGCAGCAAGTTCGCCATAACTTAAGGCTGCAATTAGAGTAAGTATTCCGGTAATAATCCAGACAACCATTAACCAACCCAGAGCTCCTACTTGACGGGCAATATCAGAACTAACAATAAATATTCCCGAACCAATCATTGAGCCAATTACAAGGGCTGTACTATCAAATAAGTTAAGTTTTTTACTATCATTTTTAGTTTCGTTTGTTTTCATAAATGTTTGTTTTGGATTTTAAATATATTAAATGATCAGCATTTTATTGTCTTTCTTTTTATACCTAATTTACCTGCTTTCTTTACTTTCTCAACATAATCTATTACTGAAGGGATTTTACATGCAGTTTTACCCATATCTACATTTATTTTTCCTATAATTCGGGCAACATCAAGAGCTTCGTCGTGCAACGGTATTACATAACATGCTACAGATAATACAAACTGATTCATAGTATATCTTACTCTGTCAGGTGATTTATTTATATCTTTATTTATTATTTGAAATAGTTCTTTGATTAAATTAAAATCTAATTCTTCATCCGGTTTAACTGATACTATACCTGATAATGTAGACCATCCAGTGGAAGCAATGTTTTCTTTATCTGACTTTATCCATTCCAATGCCAGTTCTATTCCAAAAGTGCTTTCTGTTGCAACCCAAGGAACTGTTGATTCGCTAAGCATTTTCCAACTAGCTTTTTCAGCCCAATCATTTAGCTGTTCTTTAGTCATAAACCTTCCATTGGCTATTAATCCTGCCATATACATTGCATCTGAATTACCTGTAGCATATAATTCCATGGCAATGGTATTATCAAACTTATTTATCTTCATAAGTTTCTTCATATCTTCTATTTTAGTACCAAACATAGGTTCTTTTGCCCCATGATTAAATAGTACTTTCTTGTATTGTTCGCTACCTTTTTCTTTTAGATATTCTAATATTTCGTTTGTTGTCATTTTGTTTTGATTTAAATTAGGACACTATATATTGTATCACTACATTAATGTACTATACTAACTATTGTATCGCTATATTCATCAAGTTCTTTTAAATCGGCTTGTATTTTATCCTCCCATTTCTTTTGCTGAGCCATATTCATAGAGTGTTCAGTTTGTTTATCATATTTATCTTGTTCAGCTTTTAATTCGTCCATAATTTTATTATACATCTCTGAAATTTCTTTTTTAATATTTTTAACCTTCAGGAAATCTTTCTTTAAGATACGTTGCCTTAGTTTGCGGGCATATATTTCGCATATATTAAAGTGTCCTCTTTCATGTTTTAATTCATATTCTGAATTAGTTGCTAAACTTGATTTTGATTTAGAGAAAACAGCTTCTATCACAAATTTTACTTCTCCATTTTCTTCTTTGGTGTATAAATATATAAAAGTAACAGCCATGCCTGCATACCCTTTCTTAGCTTTTGCCTGAAAGTCGCTAACAGCTACTTCGTAATCAGAACTCCATATAATGGTATCCTGCAATAGTTTTGATTTGCTTTGCGCGAATCCTGTTAAAGTTATTATTAACAAGATTAATGATAGGATGGTTTTTTTCATTTGTATTTTTTTATTCACCAAAAATACAAAATAAATAAAACCAAGAACAATAATAATGATTATTTTAAGAAATTAAAACAAATATCCTAGTTTAAAACTTATGTTATTAACAATATACCAAGTCTTAAAAAATTTAAAACGGTATTTTTAATGTTTAATAATAATATAAATATTGTTTCTCTAATTTAAATAACCCTATTGTTTCAAACTAATTTTCTCTTTAAATACTCATCAATAAGTTTCTTTCTGTCAATTTTATGACTTGTACTGTATGGGAATTCATTAACTATATCAATATCTCCTGGAATCATATAATATGGTAATGATTGTTTAAGGTAATTAACTAATGTTTCTTTTAATTCGTAATTGCTGACAGTATTTTTTGATATTACAAAACTTACAATCTTTTTAACTTCATTATTTCTCTTTAAACCTACTGTAACTGCAGTTGAGACTAATTCATTTTTACATATTACGTTTGTTATCTCATTTAACTCTATTCTGAATCCATGCATCTTAATCTGATCATCATTCCTTCCTTTACAGAATAACATTTCGTCTTTATAATATGCTAAGTCACCAGTTCTAAAAGCTCTTTTCCCCTTGTGTATAAAAAACTTTTCTTTATTTAAATCTTCGTTATTAAAATAGCCCATTGACACATGCTCTCCTACAATCACAATTTCACCTTCATTATCTTCTTTATTTTCTGTTTCAATTAATATTTCACAGTCAGGTTTAGGGTATCCTACAGGTAATGGATTATACTTTTCAAGAATTTCTTTTGTTATTTCTACTAAAGTTGTTGCTACTGTTGCTTCAGTAGGACCATAAGTATTGTACACTATTGCCGATGGAAATTCTTTATGAAGTGTTAAAGCTAATGTATGGGGTAGAGTTTCTCCACAAAAAAGGAAATATCTTAATGATTCTAATCTATTATCATATCCGATTCTTGCATAAGTTAATGCAAAGGATGGAGTAGATACCCAAATTGAACCTTTATATTTTTCTATTCTATTCATTAACACTTCTGAATCTTTAGTTGTTTCCAGATCATTTAATAATAGAGTAGAACCTATTGCACCAAAACTCATTAATTCGTATACTGATAAATCAAAACTGAAGTTAGCAATATTAATAAAAATATCTTTAGAAGAAAATCCAAAGTCATTCATCATCCAATGAGTAAATGTTTGAACGGCTTTTGAACTAATCTGTACTCCTTTTGGTTCGCCTGTACTTCCTGATGTAAATATAATATAAACTAATGGATCTTCAATATTAGCATTTGAATTTAGAGTTACATTATTTTCTTTTGTAATAATAAATTCTTTTGATTTTACTTGTATCTCGGTAGTTTTATCAAAGTCTAAAAGATTATCTGTACAATTAATAATAAGTTCAACATTAGCTATTTTCTGAATTGAAGAAATCCTTTGCTTGGGATAAATAATATCCATAGGAATATAAACTAATTTCATTTTCATAAGTGCATAAATAACATTAATCATTTCTGCTTGCTTATGACCATAAAGAATAATAGGATTTGCAATTTTATCCCAGCCTTTTTCTTTAAAATAAAAACAAATATTATTTACTTCTTCCTCAAATTGAATCCAGGTTAATTCTCTTTTATCATCAATTACTGCTAATTGATAAGGATTAATTTGTTGCTCAATAAAGTCTTTTTGTTCAAAGCAAAATCTCATATTCTAATTATTTAAATACTTATTTATTTTAAAATGATTTTATAACGGACACCTTCCACTAAATATATATAATGAGAAAGCAACTATATTAAACATTATAAAAATGCTTATTATCTTAATATAAACGGGTTTCATATTGCCAAAGAAAACATCTTTTCCTTTCTTTTTACATTTTATTATATATGAATTATGTACTGCTGAGAATAAACCAAACAAAAATCCACTTAAAATATAATTAACCTTAAAACCATTCCAACATCCCATTAAAAGAAATGTAAATATCAAAGCAATATTTTGACGTGTTACCGGATATTTCTTTAACTTCTTTCTTCTGGATAAAAACATATATAATGGCGTAAAGAAATAATCTTTTAACCATTCGCCTAAACTAATATGAAATCTTCTCCAGAAATCTTGCGGATTAACTGCCACAAATGGATTAGTAAAGTTAATAGGAACTTTAATTCCCATCATTTTACCAATACCTAATGCCATAAAAGAATAACCTGCAAAATCAAAAAACAAATAAAAATAATATGCATACATATTGTTTGCCATATGCAAAATTTCTTTACTAGATTCTGAGAATATGTTTAGCCAATATCTGTCAATCAATTCAGCTATTATATATTTAAATACTATTCCTTTAACTAATGCATCCCAACCTATTAGAAAGTTCTCAATATTAATAGAAGTATAGCCAATATCCTGAGTTGATTTAAAACGTCCATATCTTTCAATTGGGCCAATTAAAAGTGTTGGGGTAAATGAAAGGAAATTAAAATAGGTAACAAAATCAGCAATCTTTTCATTTGGTTCTTTATCCATATAATAACCCATTATACGAAAACTGGCATAAGATAATCCTGCAAAGGAAATAATATCATTAAGTTTGAAAGGATAGAAATTAAAATGAATATCAATTTGGTTCTATAACGATTTGTATGGGTAAATAAAAATTA
>CAIWDQ010000175.1 GCA_903911455.1 uncultured bacterium | reverse complement strand
TTTATGGTATTTGCTATTTATAATAATAAGGATGATATTATTTGGTTGAAAGAAACATCTGAAAACTGGATAAAAGCTTTTCTTGAAAACAAATGGAATAAAAATAATTAAATTAAAAACAATAAAATTTTAGATTTATGAAAAAACAAATCATTCTTTTATTACTTACAGTAATAACTTTAGCATCATTTGCACAGGATGCAAAAGATATCTTGCAAAAATCATATTCAAAATGCAAATCCATTAAAAATGGGTACTACGAAGAAATCAGACAAACTGATTTTACAGGTGGTGAATGTCGTAATGGATGCCAAAAAGCAGATACATTTAGTTGTACTTTCAAGAAGATTGAAAATGATACGCTTTTTGCATCGGCTTTCAATTTCAATGAAATCCATTATGATTACACATTTAGTTCAATTTATATGGGTGATGATCTTATTCTTTATCATTCAAATGACAGTTGTGGTTCAATATTATCAAAATCCTTTAGCGCAGAAGAAATGAAAGCTAGGATGATAAGTGATTATAATTTTTATTATTGCTTTACAGATGTAACTAAATCACCATTTCCTATTATATTTAATGAAAAGAATATTAAATTTATCTTTAAATATATATCCGAAGAAAAAATAAACAATCATAATTGTTATCACATCCAAGTAAATAGAATACCACATGATTCGCCAGATGATGATATGAGAATTTTGCATGAAGAATTTCAATTTTGGATTAATAAAGAGGACATGATACCAGTGCAATATTCAGTAGCATTTGATGGTATAGTTATAGTAGATTATGATGGGAAAGTGAAGGAAGATACGATGTATCAGTATGAGAAATATGTTTTAACTAAATACGAAATAAATAATCTGAAAGACGATTCTAAATTTAATTTAACTACAATACCTTCTTATTATAAACTTAAAAGTTCTGTAACATACAATGGTCTTGCATTATTAGCTAAGGACACTGTAGCCCCAAACTTTAGTTTAACATCTACAAACAATGAAAAAGTTTCGTTATCAGATTTAAAAGGACAGCTTTTATTGGTTAACTTCTTTTATTATTCAAGTTATCCAAGTACGAATGCAATACCTGCAATGCAAAAGTTGTATGATAAGTATAAAGGCAAAGGTTTAAAAATTATCGGCATCAATCCATTTAATAAAACTGATGATGATATTGCTAAAAACATTTCAAAGCAGGGAGTTACCTATCCCGTATTAACTGATGGCAAAAATACTGCCAAAGATTATCATGTTTCCTATTATCCAGCAATATATTTGATAGATAAAACAGGCAAAATAATTTATTCAACTGTTGGATATGGAAAAGGTTCGGAAGATAAACTTGAGGAAATAATAAAGAAGAATCTGTAAAAAGGAAAACCTAATCCCGTATGTACGGGATTAGGTTTAAATGTTTTCTAAACAACTAAAAGCCTTATATTGCCTACCCTAATAATTCTTTTACAAAGGCAGCTACAATCTTATTATCAGCTTTACCAGTAAGTTCTTTACCTGCCAAACCCATTACTTTGCCCATATCTCTTATCCCCTGAGCACCTGTTTCGGCAATTATATTTTTAATAATAGCTTTGATCTCATCATCCGACAACTGTTCGGGAAGATATTTCTGAATAATATTCACCTGAAACATCTCTACATCATACAAATCTTTTCTGTTCTGCGAAAGATAAATATCAGCAGCTTCCTTGCGCTGTTTGATAAGCTTTTGCAATAAGCTTAGTTCAATTTCTTCTGGTACTTCGGAAGTAGCTGTATCTTTTCCTGTTTTAATCAGCAAAAGAGCAGCTTTAATTGCACGCAATGCTTCAAGCTTTTCCTTATCTCTGGCAAGCATTGCCGACTTAATATCGTCGTTTATGATTAGTTCTAAACTCATGATAAATTAATCTACGTTATCGTGTAAAAACTTATTGTTAGGTGTAATCTCGTTATTTTCGTTTAAAGTATAACGAGATATTTCAGATTCAGAAGAAGGAGTAATATCAGTTAATGTAACATTACGACGCATATAAGCAGGTTGATTTTCAATCTCAGATAAACCTTCCGGAGTACGTATCTTCATGCTCAACTCTTTTAACCTTTGAATACGCTCGTTTGAAACACGAATTTGTTCCTTATCATCATTATCAGATTCATGATCCTCTTCAATCTGTGGAATTGGTTTAAGTGTTTCTACACTTTCCTTCTTACTCATAATAAAAGGTTCGTCAGTTCCTTTAGATGTAGGAGGAATAAAAGAAAACTCTGTAATAGTATCATCTAACGAAAGTCTGTTCTCAACACTAAAAGGAATTTCATCAGCAGGGATCTGAGAATTTAATATCGTGAAATCATTAAGATCAGCATCAATATTAGTTTCTTTAATATCAGTAAAATCAGGGATATGTTTTTCTTCAGTAAGAATTTTAGGTTCTTTCTTTACAAATTCTTTTTGCTTTCCATTCATAAATTCTTCATCTGTTCTATCAAAACCTGTAGCAACTAAAGTAATCACAAGTTTATCACCCAAAGTAACATCCTTACCTGCTCCCCAGATAATATCAACATCAATACCTGCTTCATTTAAAATATAGTCAGTGATTTCGGTGATCTCATCCATTGTAATTTCTTTATCCATAGAAGAGAAATAAAGCAATAGATTCTTAGCACCTCTAATATTATTATCATTTAAAAGTGGTGAATTAATAGCCATTTCAATAGCACGATACGCACGATTTTCACCTTCTGCAATACCTGTTCCCATCAAAGCCACACCACTATTCTTCATTACAGTATTAACATCTCTAAAGTCAATATTAACTGAAGATTTAACTGTAATTATTTCGGCAATACCTTTAGCAGCAGTTGTAAGGATATTATCAGCTTTCTCAAAAGCTTGTCCTAAAGGTAAGTCACCAAATTCTCTTAACTTATCATTATTAATGATTAAGATAGCATCAACATATTTCTTTAATTCCCTTATACCTTCCTCAGCCTGTAGCTTTCTTTTTCTACCTTCAAAAGAAAAAGGTAAAGTAACTATAGCAACAGTAAGTATCTTCTTTTCAGTATCATCAAGAAGTTCAATTTCTTTAGCTAACGAAGCAATAACCGGAGCAGCACCAGTACCTGTACCACCACCCATACCGGCAGTAATGAACAGCATCTGTGTGTTCTTTTCAAGTAAAGCCTTAATCTCATCAGCCTTGTCTTCAGCAGCTTTCTTAGCTACGGCAGGAATATTACCCGCACCAAGCCCTTTACCTAATTGTATCTTATTAGGAACTGGACTTATATCCAACGACTTTGCATCAGTATTGCAAACTATAAAGTCAACCCCGGTTATACCCTGGCTGTACATATAATTCACAGCATTACTTCCGCCGCCTCCTACTCCAATAACTTTTATTATTGAAGACTGATTTTTTGGTAAATCTACTTTTAACATATCCGGTTTATTATTAATGACAAATTTATTTCTTTAATGATACTTATTAAAACTAACTCTTTTCTAGACTATTGGTGCATTATCTCTTTTGTTAAACCCATAACATAATACACTTTCTAATCAAGGCATAAATTTAGTAGAATAACTCTTATAAAAACAAGAAAAATTATTTATTTATTAACAATCGTATTGTTAATTACTTTACGTCTTCTTCAAGTAGCTTTTTAATCCATGGAATAAGTCCACCACCACCACTGGTCGGAGGCTTAGGTGGTTTAGGTTTCTTAATGTTATTTCCTCCAGGGTCTTTAGGGAGACGTTCGTATTCAGCTTCCATACGTTCAAATCCTTTTATAACCAAACCTACACCTGTAGCATAAATTGGATTAGCTAATTCTTCAGGCGAATTAGGAGAAAGATGTTCGCTTGGATAACCAATACGAGTATCCATACCAGTAATGTATTCAGTTAGAAGATTGACATGTTTCAACATTGCCCCCCCACCTGTAATGACAATACCTGTTATAAGTTTCTTTTCGTAACCAGAATTCTTAATCTCATACAACACATGCTCTATTATCTCTTCCATCCTGGCTTGAATAATATTAGCAAGATTATTTTTAGATATTTCTTTTGCAGGTCTACCTCTCAAACCAGGTATAGCTATTATTTCTTCAGCTTTATTTTCACTAGCTAAAGCTGATCCAAACTTAACTTTCAATGCTTCGGCTTGGCTTTTAATAATAGTACAACCTTCTTTTACATCTTCTGTAATAATGTTACCACCTAAAGGGATAACAGCAGTATGACGTATAATACCATCCTGGAAAATAGCTACATCAGTAGTACCTCCACCAATATCAACTAAACATACACCTGCTTCTTTCTCTTTTTCATCAAGAACAGCTTCAGCAGATGCAAGAGGTTCCAGAATTAGATCTTTAACTTCAAGACCAGCTTTCTTAACACTTCTTACAATGTTTTTAATAGCAGAAATCTGTCCTGTTATTATATGAAAGTTAGCTTCCAAACAAGTACCCGATATACCAATAGGCTGTTTGATCCCTGGTTCATAATCAATAATGTATTCCTGAGGAATAACATCAACTATTTCTTCACCAGGTTTCATAACCAATTTATACATATTTTCTTTTAATGTATAAATATCATGTAAGCTAATTTCCTCTTCATTTGAACTGCGAATCAAGCTCCCTCTTTGTTGAATGCTTTTAATATGCTGTCCGGCAATACCAACATACACTTCAGCTACTTTAACATTAGATTTTGTTTCAGCTTCTTCAACAGCAAACCTGATTGATTCTGCTGTCTTCTCAATATTAATTACTGAGCCTCGCATAACTCCTATTGAATCCGTTTTACCGGAGCCCAGAATTTCTATATTACCTTTTTCATCTTTTCTACCTATGATAACAGCTATCTTTGTTGTGCCGATATCAACTCCTACAATTATTTCATTTGATTTCATTTATAATAATTTTGTGTTAAAGATATAATGAGTATTTGAAGCTTTAAAATTTTCTCCAAAATTAATCAATTTTTCGTGCATACTACCTGGTTTTTAAATTTTAAATTTATGATCTTATACTTTTCCCATGCATTCTGACTTATTCCTTCTTTATAGATAGTAAAAAGCTTTTCAAACTTAACTTTTAAATCAGATGCATCGCCTAAAATTATCACCTGATTACCAATTTTAGGTATTAATTCAAATTCATGATCACGTGTAACGTAAACCTCTTCAATCATTGCTTTAAGAAAATCATCATTATTAATGATTCCTGCAATCCTAAAGAGGCCATACATTAATGAGTCTTTTTGCAAAGCTATAGTATCTTCTCTTTGCATATGATTTGATGGAACAAATGGAGTGTAAACAGAATCTATATAACCGTTTGCAATTAATATTCTCACCGGATACCTGTCACTTATAGGCATTTTAACCCCTTTATCATCTATATAGTATTGTTGATTCTTTGTGTTGTAAATTCTTATAATCGGTTTCCTTTGTACTACACTTATTTTTAAAATACCATTCATAGTTTTAAAGACATCAGCGTTATATACATATTGATTAGAAAGAATAAGGTTCTCAACCATACCAACATTTATATCAGACAGCTTTTTACCAACTACTGTATCATTTTTATAAATATAATCCTGAATGTCTTCTTTACTAAAAAACATCTCTGACTTATTATAGTCAATGCTTATATCAACTGAAGTGCACGTTTTATTTCTATTTATGATTCCAGTATAGAAAAGTGCAAATATAATACCTGCAACAAAGATTATCCAAGCTAATATGACAATTATCTTCCTCATGACTTTAATAGTTTTTCAATTGGTTCAACAAATTGATCAATATCTCCTGCACCAAGAGTTAAGAGTACTTCTAAATGGTGATTAGGCAGATTAATTAACAATTTGTCTTTAGAATATAAAAACTTAGCTTTGATGTTGATTTTATCAAGAAGCATTTTAGAATCAATTCCAGGAATTGGTAATTCTCTTGCAGGATAAATATCTAATAAAATAACTTCATCAAGCAATTCTAGGCTTTTTGAAAACTCATCAGCAAAATCTCTCGTTCTTGAAAATAAGTGAGGTTGAAAAATACCTGTAACCTTTTTAGTTGGAAATAAATTCCTTACTGAATTAATACAAGCTTTTAATTCTTCAGGATGATGTGCATAATCATCAATATAAACTAAGTTTTCAGTTTTAATTCTAAAATCAAATCTTCTCTTAACACCTAAGAAACCTAATAATGCCTTTTTAATCTCTTTTGCATTTACTCCAGAATTTAATGCTACACTAATAGCAGCAATTGCATTTTCAACATTATGTAAACCCGGATAGCCTAATTTAATATCTTTAATGATGCCTTTAGGGGAGATCAAATCAAAAGTATAATATCCATCTTTAATGATAATATTACTTGCATAGTAATCAGATTCAATATTATTAAATGAATAAGTGAATGTAGAAATATGATTGTTTTTATTCTTAATTTCAATCCCTTTTTTAATAATTAAGATACCATCATCTTTTATTTGACTAATGTAATCCTCAAAAGATTTAGTTAACTCATTTTTGTCACCATAAATATCAAGATGATCTGCATCAACAGAGCTAATAACTGCAATAATAGGTTTCAATTGTAAAAAAGATCTGTCAAATTCATCTGCTTCTATCACTACATAATCACTTTTATTAGATAAAAGTAAATTACTATCAAAGTTCTTAGATATCCCTCCAAGAAACGCGCTACAATCAACTGAAGAACCTTTTAAAATTGTTGCTATCATTGTTGAGATTGTAGTTTTACCATGGGTTCCTGCGACACCTATACCTTTAGAAGAGTTAGTTATAATCCCTAATACTTCTGAACGTTTCTTAATTTCAAAATAGTTATCTTGAAAGTATTTATACTCAAGATGCTCTTTTGGAATAGCTGGTGTGTATACAACAAGATCAATATTATCAGGAATACTATTAACATCTTCACTGAAATGTATGTTCATCCCTTCTGTAATAAGCTCTGACGTTAATTGTGTAGGAGTCTTATCATATCCATAAACACTTATCCCTCTTGAAAGGAAATATCTGGCAATAGCACTCATGCCAATGCCGCCAATTCCAAGGAAATAAACTTTATGTATATTATTAAGATTCATATTTCACAAGATTTAATATTACTTCAACAATTTTATCAGCTGCATTATTATGTGCCATCAATTTAATATTAGAAGAAAGCTCTTTTTGTTTTTCTTTATCAGAAATTAACTGAGATAAAACTTTTTCTAATGAATCTTTAGCATCAATATCTTTAACAACAATAGCAGCACTTTTATTTGATAATGATAAAGCATTTTTTGTTTGATGATCTTCAGCAACATTTGGAGAAGGTATTAATATAACAGGTTTACCAACAAGGCATAACTCTGATATCGCAATAGCCCCAGCCCTTGAAATTATTATATCTCCAGCTTTATAAGCATAATTCATTTGATTTATAAATTCAAATACTTTAATACTTGAATTAGTAAGATTATCAGTAGAATCTTTAGCTATTGAGTAATAATTCTTACCTGTTTGCCAGATAAGCTGTATGTTATTATTTATAAAAAAGGGCAAGATATTATTAATGCTTTCATTAATAGTTCGTGCACCGAGGCTTCCACCGATAACTATTACAGTTTTTTGATTTATATTTAAACCAAAGAATATCGCAGCTTCTTCTTGTGTAAATGTCACATCAATTATATCTTGTCTGACTGGATTACCTGTTAAAACAATTTTATCTTTTGGAAAAAACTTCTCCATTCCTTCATATGCAACACAAATCTTGTTTACTTTAGATGAAAGTATTTTATTTGTAACGCCAGGGAAAGAGTTTTGTTCTTGAATTACTGTTGGAACACCTTTGCTACTAGCTGCTTTTAACATCGGACCACTTGCATAACCCCCAACTCCAATTACGACATCTGGTTTAAATGCTTTAATTATTTGTTTTGAAGAAAAGATACTTGAAAGTACTTTGAAGGGGAATAATAGATTTTTATAAGTTAATCGTCTTTGTAATCCACTTATCCAAAGTCCTTTTATTTCATAACCAGCAGCAGGAACCTTTTCCATCTCCATCTTCCCTTGAGCTCCTACAAAAAGAATATCAATATCATTGACTCTCTTCTTTAAAGCATTAGCTATAGCAATAGCAGGGAATATGTGTCCTCCTGTACCTCCTCCACTGATTATTACTTTCATTTTCATTTCTTAAATTATTTAAACTGCTGGTGAAACATTATTAACAGGTTCACTAATTATATTTTTTTCTTCTGTTTTATCTTCAACTTCTACATCACTTTCAATTTCATTACTTACACTAAGCATTATACCTATTGCGATACTTGTAAACCAAATAGAAGTTCCACCCATACTTATTAAAGGTAAAGGTTGCCCGGTTACAGGGAATATTCCAACAGCAACTGCCATATTAATTATTGCCTGAAAGACTAATGTAAAGCATACTCCTATCGTTAATAGTGCTGCAAACGTACCTGAACTTCGCGAGGCAATCCTCATTCCTCTGTATAAAAGTATAAGGTATAATAATAATATAAATAGCCCACCTATTATTCCATATTCTTCAATAATGATTGCATATATAAAATCTGAATATGGATGTGGAAGATAATTTCTTTGAGTACTATTACCTGGAAACTTACCAATAATCTTTCCACTTGCAATTGCAATTTTACTTTGATCAGCTTGGTAATTACCTTCCCCATCATTATGTCTGAAATTCTCAATTCGGTTTTTCCATGTTCCGAATCTTCCTACATTAGGGTAATTATATATTAAAGTTACAAATAGAATTCCTACTAAAACAAGTACTCCTATTAAACTAAATATATATTTCAAATTAATTCTTCCAATAAACATTAGAAGCAAGCAAGTAGAAAATAGTAATGCTGATGTTGAAAAATTTGCAGGAAAAATTAACCCACATATAATTGCAATTGGAATCATTACAGGCACAAACGCTTCTTTAAAACTCTTAATCTGATCCTGTTTCTTTGCAAGTAATCTTGCAACAAACATTATTAAAGCAATCTTAGCAAAATCTGAAGTCTGAAATGTTAAGTTCACTATTGGTAATGTTAACCATCTGTTTGTTTCGTTAATATTAGTTCCAGATACTAATGTAAAAAGAAGTAATGGCACTGCAATAACTAAAGCAATAATTGAAATTCGTGAATAATAAGTATATTTAATAAGGTGTGCAACATACATTAAAAAGAATCCAAACATAAGAATCCCAAAGTGTTTTAGCATATAATATTCAGTATTCCCCGACTGATATTTATAAGCTAAAGTCCCTGTAGAGCTATAAACAGCAAGCAAAGAAAATATTGACAGTGCTATAACCACTGCCCATATTACTTTATCACCTTTAACATTTTTAAATAACTTAAACATTTGCTAAATAATATTTATAATTCATTAATTGCTGCTTTAAATTTATCTCCCCTGTCCTCATAGTTTTCAAAAAGGTCAAAACTTGCACAGGTAGGAGAAAGTAAAACAACATCACCAGGTTGAGATAAACTATATGCATTATCAACTGCTTCTTTTGCATTTTTAGTCTCTATAATTTCTGATACTAAACTTCCAAACTCCTGAAATATTTTTTCATTGTCTTTCCCCAGACAAACAATTGCTTTAACTTTAGATTTTACTAAATATTTTAAGCTTGTATAATCATTGCCTTTGTCTTGGCCACCAACTATCCATATTGTAGGTTTAGTCATACACTCTAAAGCATACCATGTTGAATTTACATTAGTAGCTTTTGAATCATTTATAAATTCTACTCCATGAACATTCGCCACAAATTCAAGTCTATGACTTACGTTCTGAAAATCTGAAAGACTATTTTTTATTACATCTTTTCTTATTCCAAGAATTCTTGACGCAACACCAGCTGCCATAGAGTTGTAGATGTTGTGTTTCCCTTGTAATGCTAAAGCCTCAATATTCATATTAAAGTTATTTGAATTTGTATTGATAATTATTTCTTTTTTATTTAAATATGCTCCTTCACCTAAAATCTCTTTTTGAATTGATATTGGGAAAGAACTTGATATTATATTTCTTTTTGAAATCTCATTTGCTATTATTGTGTCATCTGCACAATAAATAAAAGAATCTTCTTCTTTTTGATTATTTATAATTCTAAACTTAGAGTTAATATAATTATTAAAATCATAATTATATCTGTCAAGATGATCAGGAGTTA